>JAZLJP010000009.1:0-59754 GCA_045617985.1 Kiritimatiellia bacterium | reverse complement strand
CGCGGGCGGCATCAAGCGGCACCTGCAGGAGCACGCGCCGGACCTCTTCGCGCACGGAGCGGACGCCGCGGCGGCTCCTCGGCTGGCTGCGACGACGACGATCGGCGTGAATTTTCACAGGGCGTTTCTCCTGGAGGACGGTTCGGGCGGCGGGAAGTTTGATTTTGGTTCGGAACTGTTTTATCTGTTGAGACGGCACGTCCTATTTGGCCTAGGCCGGAGAACGACGGCAGTATGTGGGTGAATGACTCAGAGGCGCCGGGCCAACGCGATCGCCTCATTTTCCGTTAGACATGAGCCGTTTGCGATGCTATAATGTCCGCCATGACAAGACGGGAATTGATTTCAGCGGTTGTCGGCATCGCGGGTGCGCTGGTTGCCGGGTGTGTTTCGACGAACAATTCAAAGGAACGAAAAATGGTGAAGCATATCATTCTGTGGCAGCTTAAGGACGACGTGTCGGACAAGGCCGCCGTGAAGGCGGGCATCAAGTCCGGGCTCGAGGGCTTGAAGGGCGTGGTGCCGGGGCTCGTTGACATTGTCGTGCGAACCGAAGGGCTGGCGAGCTCGAACGCCGACGTGATGCTCGAGGCGACCCTCGAAAGCGAGGCGGCGCTGAAGGGCTATGCCGTTCATCCCGCCCACGTCGCCGTTGCCAACGCGAAGGTGCGTCCGTTCACGGCGGTCCGTTTGTGTCTGGATTTTACCGAGTAAGCAGATGGATATCCGTGATTTGATGCGTGCGGATGCGCCTACGGACGTGACGCGGCGCGAAGCCATCAACTGCCTGGGCGGGTGCTATCAAGAGAAGCTGATGGGCTGCGGCGACAACTTCGAGAACATCTATCTGCATTGGCAGACCTTCGGCTGGCACCGGGTGGCATTCGTCGGCGACTTCGTGAAAGAAGCCGAGATGCTGGCGGAAAGGATCGGCTTCCGTATCGTCTACGAAGGCTAGTGCCATGACGAACGCATGGCGGCATCTGCAACGCGGGGGCGCGCGGGTTCGGGCTGACGAAAAAGGATCCGGGCCTGTGGCGTTACGGGAGCTCCGCGAAGGCGGCCGCTCCGGTGAAATAAATCGGTCGGCTTCTTCCGTTTTCCATTGACTTTTCCCGTCGAATAGAGGATAATTTACACAATACGTTTCAACGGATTCCCGAGAGGGCGAAAAGATGGCTGAAGAGAACAAAGACGAGAACGGCGAAGGCGCGCTTGATTTGAGCGCGTTGGGGTCGTTTGATTTCACACCGGCCTGGGCTAAAGGCAAGGCGAACGATCCCTCGCGCTATGCGCGATTCGAGGAGCAAGAGGAGCGGCGCGACGAGCGGCGTGACCGTGGGGATCGCCCGCGGCGTGACGATCGGGGGCCGCGGCCGTTTGGCAAGCCTGCGGAAGGGCGCCTTGGCGAGCGTGGCCCGAAGCCGTCCTTCGGCGGGCCGCGACGTGACGATCGGGGCCCGCGGCGCGATGACCGCCCGGCGCGGCCGTCCTTCGGCGGGCCGCGGCGCGACGAGCGCCCGGCGCGGCCGTTCACGAAGCCGCTCGATGTCGACGTGCGCATTCTCCCCGGCCAGAAGCAGCTTGGCGAATTCATCCGCAAGATCCAGAGCGCGCCGTACATGGCCTATCCGCTCAAGCAGCTTGCGTATTTCTTCCTCGATCATCCCGAGGCGTGCGTCCTTCGGATTGCGCCGAAGAAGGATGCCGAGCCGATCGCCTTCCATCAGTGCAAGGCCTGCGGGTTCGTGGCGTTCTCCGAAGAAGAGCTGATGGCGCACGTCCTTTCGGCGCATCTGGGCGACTACTACGAGAGCGAGGAGATCGAGTGCGAACCGCCGAAGGGCGCGTTCAACTGCGTGGCCCGTTGCGGGCTGAGCGGCGTTCTCCTCGGGCCGCCGAACCTCCATGGCTACGATGCCCGTGTGCGCGAGGTGATGCGCACGCGCTATCCGAACATGGACGAAGCCTCCTACCGTGCGCGTATCGAAATGGTGCGGGATCCGGACGTGGTGGAAGAATGGCGCAAGTCCGCCACGAAGAAGACGATTTACCGCCGGAAGGGCGCGGCCGCCGCTGCGGCGCCTGTCCCTGTACCGGCAGAGGGAGCGGAGGGCGCCGAGGCCGCCGCGCCGGCCGAGACGCCCGCCGTGCCCGCAATCGAGCGCGAGGCGGCCGAGCGCGAGTTCCGCCGGATGTTCGCCTCCGCGCTCATGACGGCGCCGCGGGCTGTGGATATGACGGCCGAGATGGCGCTCAAATCCAAGAACCTCGGCCTTGTCTTCGCCTGCCGTGATGCGATTCAGAAGGAAAAGCGTTTCCCGGCCTCCCTCTTCTTCGCGCTCCGCGGGGCGTTCCACCATCGGAAGCTCCAGTTCTTCCGCGCCAACGATCCGCGCGGGCCCGAGTTCGTGACGGCGGTGAAGCCGACGGCGCTCGATACGGCGCATGCGATTCCCGAACTCGCCGAGCTCGTGGCGTATGTGACGGCGAATCCCGACCAGTCGCCGGCCGCCGTGGTGACGGCGCTTGGCGGCGGCGATGCCGCGAAGGCCCAGGCCGTGAAGGCCCATATCATGTGGCTTCTCGAGAAGGGGCACCTCGTGTGCTACACGAACGGTGGCCTCGTGCCGCCCGCCGAGCACCCGCACTGGAGCCCGAAACCGCGCAAGCCGGCTGCGGCGAAGGTTGAAGCGGCCGCACCCGAAGCGGCGCCGGCACAAGAGGCTCCTGCGGCCGAAGCGCCGGCCGCCCCGGCGGAACCCGCGCCCGAGACCCCAGCGCCTGAAGCGCCGGCGGCCCCGGCGGCGGAACCTGCGCCGGCGCCCGAGGCCTGAGAGACTATTGCATTTCCTTAAAAAAACAAACTGAGTTTTCTGTTATCCATGAGACTTCCGATTAGTTGGCTGAATGAATTTGTCGATGTTTCCGATATTCCCGTGCCGGAACTGGCCGAGCGTTTGACGCGGAGCGGTTTGCAGGTCGAGGCGATCGAGACGAGCGGCCCGGAGCCGCTCTCCGATTTCTTCGTGGTGGGCGAGGTGCTCACGTGCGAAGTGATCGAGGGAACGCATCTCCACAAGACCACCGTCACGGACGGCAAGGAAACGGTGCAGGTCGTTTGCGGTGCGCCGAACTGCCGGGCGGGCCTGAAGAGCGCGTTCGCGAAGATCGGCGCCGTGGGGCCGAACAACAGCTTCAAGATCAAGAAGGGCAAGCTGCGCGGCGTGGAAAGCTTCGGCATGCTCTGCTCGTCTGCCGAGCTCGAGCTCGCGGGCGGTACGCATGAAGGGATCATGGAATTTCCGCCGGAAACGCCGAACGGCACGTTTTTGCGGGATGTCGTGGGCGGCGAAAAGCCGGAGACGGTGTTTGAAATCGAAGTGACCTGGAACAGGCCCGATGCGCTCAGCGTCATCGGCCTTGCGCGTGAATTCAGCGCGGTCTTGGGGCGGCCGCTGAAGATGCCGGCCGTCGATTTCGTCGAGAGCGAAACGGATGTCAAGGACGAAGTGAAGGTGGAGGTGCTCGACCCCGTGCAGTGCCCGCGCTATACGGCGCGTGTGGTGACGCAGGTCGAGGATGGCCCCTCGCCCGACTTCATGGCCCGTCGCCTTGAGGCGTGCGGCGTGCGGTCGCTCGGGCTTCTCGTGGACGTGACGAACTATGTGATGCTCGAGTGCGGCCAGCCCCTTCATGCCTTCGACTACAAGACGCTTGCGGGGAGCAAGATCGTCGTGCGCGACGCGGCGCCGGGCGAGGCGATCAAGACGCTCGACGGCGTGGAGCGCAAGCTCGATCCTTCGATGCTCGTCATTGCCGATGCCGAGAAGCCCTCGGCCGTAGCCGGCATCATGGGTGGCGAGGGGAGCGAAATCGCGGCGGGTACGACGCGCGTTCTCGTGGAGAGCGCGCTCTTCAAGCCGGAGACGACGAAGGCCACGGCGACGGCGCTTGGCCTTGCAACGGAAGCTTCCTACCGCTACATCCGCGGCGTCGATAAGGATCTTGCCGACTGGGCGAGCCGCCGCGTGTGCCACCTTCTGCAGAAGTACGGCAAGGCCGTCGTTGCCAAGGGCGTGGTGGATGTCGACAATCGCCCGCAGCCGCTCAATGCGGATGTGACGCTGGATTTCGCGCGTGCGCGCCGCCTCATCGGCGTGGAGATTCCCGCCTCTCGCATGGTCGAGATTCTCGAATCGCTCCAGCTCAAGGTCGTTTCGCGCACGGAGACGGCGGCGACGTTTGCAATTCCGAGCTGGCGTTGGGATCTTGCGCTTGAGGCGGACCTCGTGGAGGAAATCGGCCGGCTCTACGGCCTCGACAACATTCCCGATACGATGCCGTCGGCGCCGAGCGTTTCGCCGCTTTCCGATGCGCCGGTCCGCGCGAAGGAGAAGGTGCGCGCAACGTGCCTTTCCCTCGGTTTCACGGAAGGCATGCATTATTCGTTCCTCTCGGCCGAAGAACTCGACCGTTTCGACGCGCGCCCGGAAACGAAGGCGGCGCGCCTCGTGCTGCCCGATCCCGTGAGCGCGGAATACGGTGTGTTGCGCGATACGCTTCTCCCGCAGCTGATGGGGTCGCTCGGCCGCAACGCCACGCATCAGCTCGAGACGGCGGAACTCTTTGAAATCGGGCGCGTGTTCGGGCGCGCGAAGGATGGGCGGCCGTTCGAGGCGGAGCGCCTTGCGTTCGGCTTTACGGGGCCCGTGGGCCGCAGTGCGCTCGATTGCCGCCGCGCGGTGACGGCTGAAGAGGCGCTTCTCTGGATCAAGGGCGCGGTGGAACGCCTTGCGGCGTGCCTGCATGTGGCGCGGCCCGAGTTCCGTCCTACGGAGCATCCCGCGTTTGCGGCGGCGCTTGAAATCCGCGCCTATGGCCGGCCGGCCGGCGTGTGCGGCGTTCTTTCGGCGAAGTTGCGCCATCCGTTCCGCCTCACCACGCAGATGGCGCTTGCGGAACTCGATCTCGAGCCGCTCATGCGACGCTTTGATGCGGTGGGCAAGGTGACGCCGGTGCCGGCGTTCCCGATGGTCAAGCGCGACATCGCGTTCGTGGCGGGCGAAGGCGTGACGCACGAGGCGGTGGAGAAGTGCATCCGCAAGGCGGCGCCGGCCGAGCTCGTGGGCCTTTCGCTCTTCGACATCTTCACCTCCAAGGAGATCGGCAAGGGCCGGCGGTCCTTCGCGTATTCGCTGGCGTTTAGGGCGAGCAACCGCACGCTGACGGACGACGAGGTGAACCGCGCGTTCCAGCGCATCGTCGAGGCGCTCAAGGCGCAGCTCAAGGTCGAGGTGCGCGACAATTGATTTTATCCTTCCTCGGTCATTATCCGTCAACCCCTTAACAATTCTCCATTAACAATTCAATTCTCCATTAACAATTCTCAATTCTCAATTCTCAATTATCCATTTGTAAACCCCGTGGGCCCTGGCTTGCACGCGGACGAGGCAGTATATTTCTCTGACCTTCATTTTTTATTGGGAGCTTAAAGCCGTTGGCGTTTGCGCCGCGGTGGGGGCACCCACTTTGGACATGAGGTTCCAGGGATTCTGTACTACGGCAAGTTGGGGTCTTTTAAATTGAAGAAGTTCGTCATGTCAGAAATCAGAGTGAGATTCGCCCCGTCGCCGACGGGGAAGGTGCATATCGGTAACATTCGCGCGGCCATCTACAACTGGCTCTATGCGCGCCATACGGGCGGCAAGTTCCTGCTGCGCGTGGAAGATACCGATCTCGAGCGCTCGACGCCCGAAGCCATTCAGGCGCTCCTGGAGTGCATGGAGTGGCTGGGGCTCGACTACGACGAGCCGGCCGTCTACCAAACGAAGAATCTGCAGCGTCACCTCGATTGCGTGAAGAAGCTGCTTGCCGACGGCCGCGCCTACGAGATGGAAAAGACCTCGCGCGACGGCAAGACGGGCAAGGTGATCATGTTCCGCATGCCGAAGGAAGGCGTGCTCGCCTACGACGACCTCGTGAAGGGCCACATGGAAAAGAAGGCCGAGGACGTGCAGGATTTCGCAATCGTTCGTTCGGACGGTTCGCCGATCTTCCACCTTGCAAATGTCGTGGACGACATCGACCAGGGCGTGACCCACGTCATCCGCGGCGACGACCACGTGGAGAACACGTTCAAGCATATCGAGCTCTTCAAGGCGCTCGGCGCGACGCCCCCGAAGTACGGCCATCTCTCGATGATCGTGAACGCGCAGGGCAAGCCCTATTCGAAGCGCGACGGCGCGGCGTTCGTGGGCGAGTTCCGCGCGAACGGCTATCTCCCCGAAGCGCTCTTCAACTACCTCCTCCTGCTTGGCTGGAATCCGGGCGACGATCGTGAAGTGCTCGCGAAGGACGAGATGATCGCGCTCTTCGACATCGAGAAGGTGCACGTGACGGCCGCGAAGTTCGACCTGAAGAAGCTCCAGTGGATGAACGGCGAATACATCCGCCGCGCGTCGAAGGAGGCGTATCGCGCCGAATTCGAGCATCAGGTGAAGGCGGCCGGCTACGATTTCGGCGTGTTCGCGGCGTTCACGCCCGCCTGTCAGAACCTTCTCCTCGACCAGCTTCAGATTCGAACGAAATTCTGGAACGACATCCCGGCGATGGCGGCTCCGTTCCTTTCGGACGATTATCCGATGGACGAAAAGGCCGTCGAGAAGCGGTTGCAGAAGCCGGGCGTGAAGGAGACGCTCCTCGATCTCGCCGAGCGCTTCGAGACGCTTGAGCCGTTCACGGCCGCCGCCGGCGAGGCGATGGTCAAGGAACTTTCGCAGGGTCAGGGGATGGGCCCCTGGGTGCATCCCATCCGCGTGGCCGTTTCCGGGCGCGGCGAAGGCATCGGCCTTTTTGAGATGTGCGAGATCCTCGGCAAGGCGAAGACGGTGGCTCGTCTGCGCCGGGCGGCGGAACGTCTCTGATTGTTGTTTCTCTCGAGCGCGGCACAGATGGGGGCCCTGCAGGGCGCCGCCTCTCCATTTGAAAAGGAAAGGATGATGTACGATGTGGAAGAAAATCTGTGCCGTTCTCGTTGTTGTGCCGCTCGCCGTGTGCGGGGCGCGCCGTGGGCCGACGAGTGGACTTGTCGCGCCGGAGGCGGTGCGGCCTGAAATCGCTTCTGCCGCCCAGAAGGTGGCGGCGCTCCCCCACCCGCGCCTCTTCGGCACGATGGAGGATTTTGAGGGCCTGAAGGCGCGTGCGAAAACGGATGAGCTCGTGGGCCAGGGCGTCCATTGCCTCATGCGCACGGCGGATCGCTTCCTCAAGGCGCCGCCGTGCGTCCACAAGAAGGAAGGCAAGCGCCTTCTCGGCGTGAGCCGCGCGGCGCTTTCGCGCATCTCTTCGCTCGCGATGGCGTATCGCCTGACGGGCGACAGGCGCTATTTCAAGCGGTGCGTCGCCGAACTGCGCGCCGTCTCGGCTTTCAAGGATTGGAATCCGTCGCACTTCCTCGATACGGCCGAGATGTCTCTTGCCGTCGCAACGGGCTACGATTGGCTCTATCCCGAACTCGATGCGGCCACGCGCAGGGAAATCGCCGCAGGGCTTCGCCGGAACGGCCTGGACGCAAGCCGCCAGGCGCTCTGGTGGGTGCAGGCGGGGAACAACTGGGGGCAGGTCTGCCACGCCGGCATCCTCTCCGCGGCATTCGCGCTTGCCGAGGAGAATCCCGTTGAGACGGGCGTCTTTCTCCAGCGGTGCGTGGACTACATCAAGATTTCGATGAAGGCTCTTGCGCCGAACGGCAACTACCCGGAAGGGCCGGGCTATTGGAACTATGGCGTTGACTTCAACGCGATTGCCGTCATGCTTCTCGAAGGGACGGCGGGGAACGATTTCGGTTTGGCGAAGATGCCCGGCCTCCGCGAGACGGCGGACTATCTTGATGTCGTGACGGGGCCGAGCGGCTACACCTTCAACTACGCGGATGGCGGATGCGGGCGCGGAACCTGCCTTGCCACCTGGTGGCTTGCAAAGCGGTTCGACCGGCCGGACATTCTGCCGAATTTCGAGGTGGCGGCCTATCGACGGGCCTGTGCGAGCCGGCGGGTTGACCGCCTCTTCGCCCACACGCTCTTTTGGGTGGCAACGCCGCCTGCGGATTGCCCGATTCGCCACCCGCTCGTATGGGATGCGCAGGGTTCGGTGCCGATCGTCGTTCAGCGTTCCTCATGGGAGAAGGAGGCTCTCTTCGTGGGGTTGAAGGGGGGCTCGCCCTCCGCCAACCACGGCCACATGGACGGCGGATCGTTCATTCTCGATGCGCTTGGCGAGCGTTGGGCACTTGACCTCGGGGCGGAGAGCTACTACCATATCGAGTCGCTGGGGATGAATCTGTGGAGCAGCCATCAGGCGTCCGAGCGCTGGACGATCTTCCGCCTCAATACGGAGAGCCACAACGAGCTGATGCTCGACGGCCAGCCCCAGCTCGTGAAGGGTTTTGCGAAGGTGGTGAAGGTCACGCCGGGGCCGGAATCGACGGCCGTTCTCGATCTCACGTCGCTCTACACGAATGCGACGCGCGTCGTGCGCACGGGAACGCTTGCGGCGAACGGGAAGGGGTATACTCTAGCCGACGACGTGGAAGGGCTGCGCGCCGCAGCTCCGATTCGCTGGAGCATGACGACGCGTGCGACGCCGACCATCGAAGGCGAAACGATCGTGCTTGCCCAGAACGGGAAGACGCTCCGCCTCACGCAGGTGGGCGATGCGCGTGCGCCGTGGAAGGTGGTCGAGGCGAAGGGCCGCAACAGCTGGGATTCTCCCAACAAGGGCTGCCGCCAGATCCAGTTCACGGTGCCGGCGCCCAAGGCCGGAACGGCCCGCCTCGCCGTGCGCTTCAGCATCGACTGATCTGTAGAATATTCGAAACAAAAAATTCCCTCTTGTGCGCGGGCGGAAATTATGGTAGAATCTGCCCGACTTTCTTTAGGAGCATAGTAACCTCTGAACGGATCGGCTACCGGGAGAGGAACGAAAAGAACCGAAAGACTTAGACCGGTCGTGTGGATATGGCGGCCGGCTTCTCCACGGGGAAACCCGGAGTGAGAAGATGTGCGGGGTGCGCAAGCTAACCCGTACAGCGTACGCGATATCAGCGTATGACGCTTTACTGAAAACTTCGCCAAAGAATCAAGACAAAGCGGAATACGATGATCGCGCTACGTGGAGCGATCCATGTGGCGTGTTTTCATCATTCATGTTTTGTCAATGGCGTTTGGCGATGCCTTCAGTAAGACGTGGTGACGAAGGCACGCCACTCCATTTTTTTCCGTACTGGGAGCTGGTGTGTGTGTGAAGCGAGTACGGGTGGTGAAGGTGGTGGAACGCTGAAAAAGCACAGAAAGGCACACGGAAAAGAGACGGATCGGCAGCGAGAAGCCGATCCGGCCGGTTCGTGTTGTCGTCATTTTGCATTCAGGCCTACTAGTGCCTCTACTGGGATATGGTGAGAGATACGCTCTTTTCATATCGGCGGTACGCGGATTGACGTGACGATCTTGAGTTGAAGTCGGAGAACGAGACAGATTTCGTAACGAGAAGAAAGGAACAAGGACAATGTACATGAAAAAGATGATGGCGGCACTCGCCTTGGCGGGGGTCGGAGTTATGTTCGCAGACGTGGCGGTAACGGACGTGAAGGTCCAACCGCGTACGCCATGGAACGGACTGGTGGACGTTGAATATACACTCGCCTGTGACGATCCCGAGGCGGATGTGTACGTGAACCCGGTTGGCTACGACGGCGATAGGCGCATCACACTCTTCCCGCAGGCGTTTACCGGCGATTCGGCGGAAGGCCCGGTCAAGGCGGGCAAGCATACGCTCGTCTGGGATGCGGTCAAGGACTTCGGCCACGCCTTCAGCTGTGCCAACTTCCAGCTCAAGTTCTATGCGGGTAAGCGGCTTGCTCCCTATGTCGTGATCGACATCTCAAGGGGATCAACGGCAACTAACTATCCCGTTCGTTTCTCCATGACGGGCCCCGACATCACCAGAGACACCTGTCGAACGAACGAGATATGGATGCGGCTTGTTCCACCGGGGGAGTTCTGGATGGGGAGTCCCACGAACGAGCTCGGACGGAGCGACAACGAAGATCTGCACCATGTCACGTTTACCAAACCATTCTACATGGGTGTCTTCGAGGTGACGCAAGGTCAGTGGCGGAAAGTTTATGGTTCCTCTTATTCATATTTCTCGGGATCTGTTAATTCAGGGGTTCGACCAGTAGAACAAACCTCATTGAGGAATATTCGTGGAATTGCCTTTGAAGACACATTGTATCTCCCGAACATTACGACCTCTATCAATGGATCAAGTTTTATCTCATTGCTAAGAATTCGCACGGGGAATGGGACGATTGATTTACCGCCAGAGTCCCAGTGGGAGTACGCCTGTCGGGCAGGGACAACGACGGCGTTGAGTTCCGGTTGCGATTTGACGGGATCCGATGCGTGTGGTAATTTGACCTCAATTGCCCGGTATAATGCAAACGGGTACAACAATCGAAGTTATTCATCATCAAGTGTTGATGTTGGAACAATACGGGTCGGTAATTATGCTCCGAATGCGTTGGGCCTTTACGATATGATTGGTAATGTTTCTGAATTGTGCTGCGATTTTTATGCGGATCATCTTGGACATAGTGACATTATGAATCCAAACAAACGATCTGGTTTTTCGTATAGTGTTTCTTCTTCCCGTACGTATTCTTACAAATGGCATATGGTAATGCGAGGCGGTGGATGGAAAAGTGTGGCATCTTCTTGTCGATCTGCGTATCGGGGTGACTTTGACGTGGTGACTAGTTCTATGTGGTATTCCTTTTCCTCTTCCTCTGGCGGTCCATCCGGGAAGTCAGAGGATTCTTGCGGCTTCCGTCTTTACAGTGATGCCTCCTTCTGATACGAAGTTGATCCCTTCTTTCTCTTAAACCACGGTACGGAGAGTGACGATGAGTTACCGTACAATCTTGCGATGTTCGTTGCTGGTGTTGTTGGCGTCGGGAGTTCTCGGCGTGAGTGCGGCGTCGGCGAATGAAGAGTTGAATTCATCCGAACCGATGCGCCTTGATACGCGTGGGTTGGATGGTGTGGCGCCTGCCGCTACGATTGCGCATTTCGGCGGAGTGATTGCCGAGAGTGCGTCATGGTCGTCGGGTACCGTACACGTGGTTTACGGGGCGATTACAATCCCTACGAACAAGGTTCTGACCATTGATGCCGGGGCGATCGTGAAGTTCGTTGGCGGCGGCATCCGCGCGGACGGTCCGCTTGTGGCGAA
Source organism: Kiritimatiellia bacterium (assembly GCA_045617985.1). Classification (GTDB taxonomy): domain Bacteria; phylum Verrucomicrobiota; class Kiritimatiellia; order RFP12; family UBA1067; genus RUG572. Next base: position 48,462 of record JAZLJP010000009.1, on the reverse strand, counting down.
CGGGGTGGTTTTCACCGATCTTGCCGATGATTCCGTTGGTGGAGATACGGCGGAGGACGGTTGGACCCAACCCTACGCGAGCTATGTGATTACGGGCAATGTACGGACGGATGGCTCTACTCGATTCCTTTGCCGCGATCAGGCATACGCTTGTCCGCTTTCGGGTGAGACGAATGTGTTTCGCTTTGATACACGTGGGTTGGATGGGGCGCTTCCTCCTGACGTCATTGCCCACTGGGGCGGAGTGCTGGCGGATTCCGAGACGTGGCGTGCCGATGTGACACATGTTGTGTACGGGTCGGTTGTTGTGCCGACGAATTGCACTTTGACGGTGGAATCGGGGGCGCGAGTCAAGTTCGCTGGTGGCGGCATTCTCGCGAAAGGTCCGCTCGTTGCGCTTGGCGCGATCTTTACGGATCTTGCTGACGACTCCGTTGGTGGCGATACGGAGGGTGATGGATGGACACGGCCTTATCCGAGTTACTGCCTTGCTGGCAATGTAATGACGGATGCCTGGACAATCGTGAAGTGTCGTGATGTGCATGAGGGGTATCTTACGGATGGTACAACGGAGCCCTTTGCGTTCAACACCCGAGGGTTAGCCAAGGCGTCCTTTGACGGTATGGATGTTCATTGGGGTGGAACGTTGACCGAGGATACGACTTGGGGGCTCGGCGTTCACGTCGTGTACGGAACGATCTTCATTCCCGAAGGCGTGACGCTGACAATTCCCCCTGGTGCTGAAGTGCGCTTTGTCGGCGGCGGACTGGTGATTGCGGGGCGGTGCGATGCGCAATCCGTGACGTTTATGGACTTCGATTCGGAGAGTCCCTACCCGAGCTATGCCATCGCCGGGAACCTCATAACGGATGAGCTGACGACATTCGTCTGCCGTCGCGATCGTGAGGATTGGTGTTCGGCTCCTGGTGTGTCGTCTGTCTTTACCGTAGATACGGTAGAGAAACCCTATCGCTTCGCGGGAGAACCGTACGAGGTGACGTTCAACGCGGGCTGGGACGGCTCGTCGACCGTGCAGGTTACCGAGACTCGTCCCGATGGGTCGGTCGTTGTGCTGACGAATGGTACGGCGGAGAGCAAGGGCGTGTTCCTTTGGGATGTCGGGGTTGAGCCTGGACTCTACACTCTGCGACATATCACCGATTCCAATGAACTCTCTGCGATGTTCTATCGTCTTGTGAATGGTGTGGAACATTCGGGAACGGTTGGTAATGAGGTCTGGGGGACGAACCTCGTACACGTAGTCTACGGCACGGTCACGGTTCCGGCTGGGGGAACGTTGACGATTGAGCCGGGTGCGGTCGTGAAGTTCATGTCTGGGGCGAAGCTTGTTGTCGCCGAGGGTGGAACATGCACCGCTTATGGTGTGACATTCACCCATGTCAATGACGACGAACATGGCGGGGACACATTGGGCGATGGAGCCGTTGCCGTGCCGGACGACGAGTATGCGATTGTCGGGATCGTGGCGTTCGATGCGGACACGCGGCAGCTTTACTATCCGAACCAGCCGATGTGGGTGTCGGTTGGGAATCTGTCGTTCCGCCAGCGCTATCCGTGGAACGGGCTGGTAGACATCGACTGCGACGTGAGGTGCAGCCGGTCTTCGGCGGACATTGCGCTGACTTTGGTGTTCCAGAGTGGTGGCACGGCGATTCCCGTGCGTACCGTTCGCCGGGAGAAGGGCAACGAGGATGCACTTACTGTGAAATCGGGTGTTCATCGGCTTATCTGGGATGCCGATGCGGATGCGCCGGGACGAGACATCGGCGCGGGGTCGTTCAGGCTCGTGGCGATGGTTGAAGAGTTGGATGGCGGGGGCGTAGTCGCCGCCGAACAGACGCTCGATGGCCTTCGGCTTGACACGCGCACAGGGACGCGCTATGCTCGTGACATCGAGAAGATCGCCTATTCGCCTCGATGGAACGGGGCCTCGAATTGCGTCGTCAAGGTCAACGGCGTGGTGCTGGTGGCGGAAACGAACGTGGAAGGGGTGGTCGACTGGCCGCGGCAACCGGTCGGGCAGTACACGCTGACGCATGAGGCCGGGGGTGAGGTGTTGACGGCGACATTCGATGTGCCGGCGATACATCGTGTTGTCTTTGATCTTGGCGAGGATGGCGTCTGTACGGGAGGCGCATTGGAGCAGTCCATCACCAATGGGTTTGCGGCAACCGTACCGCAGGTCGGAGTTACGGATCCTTGGTGCCAGTTTGTCGGTTGGGAGGGCGACTTCTCCAACGTGACGGCTCCGTTGACGATTCGGGCGAAATACGAGTATTATCCAGAATCGTCTATCGTTTGGCGAAACCTCTACACGGGTGGTATTCGCAAGGACTGGGATTTGCCGTTACAGAGTTATGCCGTCATTGGTGAAACCAATACCATCCGTGTCATTTACAAGCGTGGCCTGTATGGTGACTTCGGTTCGCCAAATGAACTCCTGTGCAAGTGCCAGAACCGTCTTGACGGCTGGTTTTATGTGCCGGACAGTAAGGTCGGAACATGGCGGATCCGACAGGGATACGATGATTACATGGGATTGGCCGTCGATGGCAAGTGGCTGATTCAGAGTACGACCTATTCTTCGGCGACGGAGGTGGAGTGGGTGGCTACTTTAGGGTGGCATCGCTTTACTATTGTGTGTGGCGACACGAATGGAGACTACGGCGTGTTGGGTACCTCTGGCGTCGATACGGCATTGAGTATTTCAGTCAATGGCGGTGTATACGAGAAATTCGAGGAGGCCGTTGCACTAGGCTCTGGCAAGCAATGGGAAACGCCGCCTGTCGTTATCAAGACGGCCGTGGATGGGTATGGAAAGATTGATGATTATTCGGTAGTGCCATTGGGCAGTAATGTTACGGTTCGTGCAACTTTGTCCGATATCGATCATCGGTTGGTGGCGTTTCATGTCAACGGAGAGAGGCTGAACTCGGAAGACACCGGGACAAACGGCCTTTACGCCGTCACGTTTCGAGCCACGAACGACGAGGTAACGGTTGTTGCCGAGTTTGAGCGGCGCACCTTCCTCGTGTCGCCGAATGGCGACGATTCATGCGATGCGCGGACGTGGGGCACGGCGAGAAAAACGATCAACGCGGCCATTCGCTCGGCATGGAACGGTGATACCATTCTTGTGACGAATGGCGTCTACGAAAGTGTTTCGGCAGTAGACAACCGGTTCATCGTCATTAAGTCGGTCAATGGATTCAGGGATACTGTCATTGATGGCGGCAATACCAATTCATGCGCGATTCTCGGATCGGGCACGATGTGTACGAATACCGTTCTTCGCGGTTTTACGCTGCGCAACGGTCATGCTACCAATGGCGCAGGAGTGCAGTACGGTACGATTGTCGATTGTTCTTTGGTGGCAAATGTTGCAACATCCTACGGTGGCGGTATCTACTATGGTACTGCAATCAATAGTACGTTCTGGGATAACAAGGCGAAGTATGGCGGCGGGGCTGCGTATTCGTATCTCGTGAACTGTTCGTTGAGTTGTAACGAGGCGTCTGAACAAGGTGGCGGCACATACGAAGGTACGGTTCGAAATAGTGTTATGATGGGGAATTATGCCTATGCGGCAACCCATCCTGGTCCGAATCTGTATTTGGGAAGCATTCGTTCGTGTGTGTTTGGGGGATATTACATCTATACTTCAGACTTGAATCAGCCGGATAATGTCTACACAAATTTGGCGGCGGTTCGCTTTGTGTCGCGAGAGAACGGTGATTTGCGTGTACGCCAGGGCTCGATTTGCCTTGACCGTGGCTCGAATGAGCATGTTTCGGAATCCTATGATATTACCGGTCGTCGGCGAATTGAGAATGATGTAGTAGATGTTGGCGCATACGAGGGAGGTGTCGGAGGATGTGTGATCAAAACATCCATATTGGGTAACGGCGGTGTTTCACCTCGATATACTCTTGTCCAGGCTGGTGATGATGCCAAATTCTCCTTGGTCATGGGCAATCGTCCGTTCCTCGGATTCTCCACAAATGGCGTAGACATCGTGAGTACCGAATCGTCTTACGTTTGGCCGAAGGTCGCGTCTGACGGAACGCTCTATGTCCATTTCGCCACGAACATCTACGTTGACGCTTCGCAACCGAATGACCACGATGACGGGTTTGCCCCCTCGAGTGCGAAGCGGACGTTGCAGGCGGCCATCGATATGGCAAATGAAGGCGAACACATCTTGGTCGCGGCAGGTACGTATGGCCCCGTCACGACATCCAACAAGGCTGTGAGGATCGTGGGTGTGAAGGGACACGAACAGACGTTCATTGACGGCGGTGGGGCGAGAAGGTGCATCTGGGTTGGAAGTGGAAATGAGTTCACGAATACGGTATTTGTTGGATTCACGATCTGCAATGGTTATGCACAGGGTGGAGCAGGTTCCGTGGGCGGAACTTTTGAATATTGCATCTTTAGGGATTGCGATGCTTCACGGCCAAATGATGACGGGTCTGCAGCGAATTGGGCCGGAGGCGCAGCGAATTGGGCGGTGATGCGTAATTGCCTTATGACGGGATGCCATGCTCCCCGTGGAGGTGCCACCTATGGTGCAACGCTTGTCAATTGTACCGTTGTTGGAAATTCCGCAAGCAATCATGGAGGTGGTACGTGCGAGGGAACGGCGGTCAACTGTATCATTATTGGCAATGACGCGCCGACTGGGGCTAACTACTATAACGGAACGCTGACCTACACCTGCACGGATCCGCTGCCGTCGGGGACGGGGAATATCAATGTGAACCCGTATTTCACGGATGCGGAAGGGGGCGACTTCCGTCTGCGGCAGTATTCGCCGTGCTTGGACGTGGGCAGCAATGCGGCGGTCGTTGGCGAGTTTGATCTGTCGGGTACGAACCGCATCGTCAACGGCAGGGTCGATCTCGGCGCCTACGAGGGGTGGGTCTATCTGCCGGTGCCGCCCGAAGTCGGGGGCCTTGAGGCCGAGGTGGATCGCCGCATTGGCATCGTGCGTCTCAGATGGACGGAGGAGGAGTTCGCCCGTTCCTACAGGATCTTCCGGGCGACGGCGAATGATGTTGCGCTCGCCGAGGAGATCGGCACGGCGACCGACTGCTTCTTTGACGATGAGGCGGCCGATCCCGAGACCGACTATTGGTATTGGGTTGCGGCCGCGAATCCGACGGGCGTCGGCCCGAAGGGAACGCCGGTCAAGGGACGTTGCCTCGGGGCGATGGCCTTTGGCGGCGGCGAACTGGCATCTGGCACGGTGGGCCTTGCCTATCGTGCCGCGCTGGAGGTGTCCGGCGGGAGCGGCAAGTATACCTGGACGTCGGGCGCGGATGATTATGACATCCTGCGCACGGAATCCACGTTCCTGATGGATATCGACGAGCCGAAGGGCGAGGTGTTCGGCGACGACGTCTGCAAGGCCTATCCTCTGCCGTTCGACTTCCCGTTCTACGGCAAGACCTACAACAAGCTCTGGATCAGCAGCAATGGAACGCTGGCGTTCGACGGGGAGTTCAAGTCCTACTCGCCCTCGGCGGAGACGCTCAAGGGCCGGGTGATGATCGCGCCGTTCTGGAAAGACCTTCTCCAGGGGAATGGCGGAGTATACGTATCCGAGAACGGCGAGGAGTCCGTGACCTTCATCTGGTACGAGTGTGCGTATTACAGCGGCAATACCCGCGTCAACGCCTCGGCGACGCTCTTTGCGGATGGTACGGTGCTGTGCAGCTACGGCGAGGGTAATGCCAATGGCGCGTTCGTGGGCGTATCGGCGGGCGACGGCGAGCGCTATCGCTATTATGATTGGCTCAACCAGTCGCTCGACAACGCCGACGACGTGATCTTCGCGCCGCAGGACGTACCGGGCGGCCTGACGCTTGAGCCGGACGGGATGATCTCCGGCAAGCCCAATGCACCCGGAACCTACGTCTTTACCGTGTTCGTGACGGATGATCTCGGCAATGGGGCGACGCGGCAGGTTACGCTGGAGATCGCGGAGAACCCGAATCTGCGTTCGGTCGAGTTCGATTTGGGCGAGTACGGCATTCGTGGCGGCGGCGGGGAACTGGTGCAGCATCTCATGATCGGCGAGAGCGCCGTGCCGCCATCGGTGCGCGTGCGCGCCGGCTGGGTCTTCGACGGGTGGGTTGGTTCCTATTCCAACATCACCGACAACACGACGGTGGTGGCGAAATACCGTACTTCGCATTCGGATCTCCATGTCGATTCGATCGAGGTTCCGGAAAACGTGGCGGCGGGTCAGCAGCTGCAGGTTGTCTGGACGGTCGGGAACACGGGCAATCCGGCGTTCTCGGGTACGATGAACGAACGGATCGTTCTCGTTTCCGTTGCCGACTCGAACGACGTCCGTGTGGTGGCGACGGTGAAGTTCGAAGGGACGATTGCCCGCGATGGATTGGTTGAGCGTTCCGCGACGGCGGCGGTCCCGCTCAAGGGCTGGGACGGCTCGTGGCGTGTGCGGGTCGAAACCGCCATCGGTCCGTCGGTCAAGGAGGCGGGCGGCGACAATGCCCGCGTTGCCGATGGGGTTCTCGTCATTACGCCCGTGCCGCTTCCCAATCTCATCGTGGAAGCCGTTTCGGGGGATGGGCCGATCGTGCCGGGCGAGTCGTTCGCCGTGTCGTACCGCGAGAAGAACGAGGGTGGCGCGGATGCGGTTGCCCCGTGGAGCGATGCGGTCTATCTCGAATCTGTCGATACGGGCGCGTCAGTCAGGCTCGGCAATATCGACCAGGCAGAGGCCGTGGCGGCGGGAGGCGCGCGCTCCTGCGCGTTCGCCATTGCGGTTCCCGATCTGATCGGCATCGCGGGGCGGGTGCGGGTGCGCGTCGAGGCCGATTACGGCGAGGCGGTGGTCGAATCTGCCGAAGACGACAATGCGGTGTACGGCGAGGCCATTCTCTCGCTTGCCACGAACCTCTACTTGAGTGCGGCGTCCGATTCCGTGAAGGAGGACGTCTCGCCCGGGGTGCGCTTCACGGTGAAGCGGAGCGGGCCGACGGCGGAGCCGATGACGGTGGGCCTTTCCGTTGACAAGGCCAATCAGGTGACATTACCTGAAACGGTGACGATTCCGGCCGGCAACGCGTCGACGATTTTCTATGTGACGCCGATCGACAATGCGGTGGTGGATGGAGCGCGAACGGTGGCGATCACGGCGCAGGCGGGCACGTGCCGGTCGGCCACGCTGGGCCTGGCCGTCACCGACAACGAAGTGCCGAAGCTGACGATTTCGCTCGACAGGAATGCGATCAAGGAAGGCGAGGGCAAGATTCAGGCGACCGTCACGCGCGAACTCGTGACGGACGAGCCGCTCACGGTGTATCTCTCGGGCGTTTCTACATCGCGTTGTACCTATCCCGCCAGCGTGGTCATTCCGGCGGGCGAGAAGAGCGTGACCTTTGAGATCGAGCCGGTCAACAACTCGACGGCCGAGATCGCGGCCAACCTCACCCTGCGGGCCTCCTCGTCGGGCTATACGTCCGGCTCGGTTTCCTATCAGGTCGAGGACGACGACGTACCTGGCGTGACGATGAGCGTCATGCCGGAGGTCGTCTCGGAAGGTGCGGGTTCGCAGGCCATCTATGCCAAACTCGTCCGTAGTGATACGAAGCAGATCGACAAGGCAATTCGCGTCAGGTTGACGCCGTCGGTGACCGGTCAGCTGAGGGTGCCGAGCGAAGTCACGATTCCTCGTTACGTCATGGACTACAGCTTCGCCATCGGCGTCGTCGACAACCATGAGGACGACGGGGATCGCGAGGTCGAGATCAACGGCGCGGTCGTGATCGAATCGTGCGGGTGCAGCGGACAACCCTCGAATGGCGATGTCATCCGAGCGGTGGTGGGTATTGTCGACGACGACGGCCCCGCGCTCTCGCTGTCCGCCGATCCCACGACGATGATGGAGAACCTTTCCCCTGCGGGCTACCTGACGCTTTCGCGTAATTCCGTATCCGATCGGGAGCTGACGGTTCGGCTTTGGGTTGACGCGGAAAACGCGGATGAAGTCGAAGTTCCAGAGACGGTTGTCATCCCGGCAGGCGAAAGGTCGATAAAGGTTCCCGTCGACACGCTGAACGACGGTGCAGAGGACGGCTCTCAGCAGGTTGCCGTTTACGCCGAGGATGTCGAGGACGTCTTTGCGCCTGCGTCCACATGGATTCAGATCAGCGACCAGAATCTGCCCGATCTGTCCGTCGGTACGACTACGCTGCCCGGTCAGTCCCTGGTTGCCCTTGAAAAGTTCACCGTGTCCTTTGAGATCGTCAACTCTGGGTTCGAGGCACGTACGGGCGGCGTACCCTATTCGGTCTATATTGTCAAGGGATCGGATAATGCGACGCCAGCGGAAGCCGATCTTGTGAAGACGGGACGGGCGACGGCAGGTGTCCCCGTCGGCGGAGCGGTGATTGTCACGGAGGAACTTGATGTCCCTGAAATGCCGGCGGACTATCAGGTTGCGATCGTCCTCGATCCTGACGGCGAGATCACGGAATTGAACGACATGAACAATTCCGGCTGGTCGTCGGCGTTTGCCGTGCAGTCGGCCTATCACGCTACGGCAGGAGTGGGCGCCGCGACGTATTTGCCCGGAGAGGAAGTTGTCATCACGGGCAAGGTTACGATGACAACCGGTGAAACACCTGCCGCCAAGGTTCCGATTGACGTCAATGTATACGTCAACGGCATGCGCAGAACGCTTAAAGCCACAACTGCAGACGATGGCACGTATTCGGCGTCGTTTGTCTCGACAAGCGGCGAGGCTGGGCATTACACGGTCGGGGCATGTTATCCCGGCATGGATTCGTCCGTCACGTCGACGTCGTTCGACATCCTTGGAGTGAAGCGGACGAGTGCCGATAATGTCGTCTGGGACATTCGCGTTGGCGATGTCGCGACGCGCACGGTTTACATTCAGAATCTGAGCGCCATGGCCTTGACCGATCTACAGGTCTCGTTCAAGAATCTGCCGGCAGAGTGTGTGATGACGCCGCAGTTGCCGGCCACGCTGCCCGGTAACGGCACGGTGGCATTGTCGCTGCAGGCGTTGGCCGATGGCGTGACGGATCAGGTCGATTACCGGAAATTCACAGTGCAGATCGCTTCGGCCGAGGGAGTTCGCCTGGAGTTCCCTGCCTATTTCCATTCGCAGAGCCAGAGGGCGTATCTGCGGATTTCGCCGTCCTCGGTCAATACGACGATGGCGGTCGGCTACACGCGGTATCTTGACTTCACGCTTGTCAACGACGGCAAGGGCGATACGGGCCGGGTGTCGATCTCCATTCCGAGTACCGGCTGGTTGCGGTTGGCGTCCGCATCCGTCATCGACAATCTTGCCAGCGGAGAATCGGCGGTCATCACGCTTGAGGTGTCGCCGTCCGCCTCGGACCGTCTGACGCTGAACAACCCGCTCAAGGGCGGCCGCATGGCCGTCAATTGCGCGAATGGCGACGGATGTTCGGTGTCGCTTCAGTTCACGCCAGTTTCCGAAGCGACGGGCAGCGTCTCGATTGACGTCTCGGACAACAACACGTTCATGCTCGAGTCGGCGCCGCACCTCGCCAATGCTTCGGTGCGCATCACGAATCCCTACACGGGGGCGTTGGTTGCGTCCGGCACGACGGACGAAACGGGGCGCTGGTCCAGGACCGGACTGCCCGAAGGACGCTATCAGCTCTCGGTGACCGCGCCCGAGCACGATTCCTACGCCGACGAACTGATCGTCAACCCCGGCGCTGAAAGTGCGGTCGACGCCTACTTGCAGAACAGGGTCGTGCAGGTCGACTGGAAGGTTGAAAAGACCGAGATCGTCGATCAGTATGTCGTCAAGCAGGAGATCAAGTACGAGACGCAAGTCCCCGCACCGGTCGTAAAGACGACTCTTCCGGATGCTCTTCAGGAACTCAAGGCAGGCGAGTCGAGTTCGTTCGTGATCGTTCTTGAGAACACGGGCGTGATCGCGGCCGAGCGCGTGACGGTGGCGATGCCGTCGATCCCCGGATGCGTCTTCGAGCTTTCGGACAATGACATTACCTTGCCCGCCAAGTCTTCGAAGATGATTGCGGCGAAGATTTCGCGTCCCGCGCCCAAATTGATGAAAGCCAAGCTCCAGGCGGCATCGAATGAGCCTGTCAACGAGTGCTGGTACAAGGTAAGAACCGAAGTCGAATACGCCTGCGGGGAAAAGCATCCGACATACAGTTACGAGACGCAGCTCAAGTACGGCGAATGCGTCTACGCTTCTGAAGCGATGGCGGTAGCATTGGCGCAGGGTTGGGGCTGGATCAGTAGTGGCGGTGGCAGTAGCAGTGGCGGCAGCGGAGGCGGTTCTACTTACGTCGCTCCGCCGACCCGCGGTGAGTCGTCGGTCTACACGACGAACACGGGTGATTTTTCGAAGGAAGGGGGAAGCACGGCCGTCAAGAAGAATTGCAACCCGTGTCTGACCGTATTGGCCGAAGCCCTTGAAAGCGTTGCGCCCGACGTGGCGAAAATACTGCTGAAGAGTGCCAAAAACAAAATCCGCGACGAAATGTTAGGGAAGATTCCGTTCATGTCCTGCGTCGATTTCCTTGTCAATGGCTCAATGGCTGTTTTTGGTAAACCTGTGAAGGACGCTGTTGACTGGGTGGAAAATCTGCCGGTCTTCCGGCAGACCATCAAGGGGCATTTCGAGAGTTACGACGAGAAGCGGACAATCTTGCATGCCATTCTTGACGGTTCGATTGATCTGGCGTCGTGCGGGGCCGACGTTCTTGCTGCGATTGCATCAGCGGCAAGCGACGGCACTGCTACAGTTCCGGCGTTTGCCACATCGGCCAAGGCAAAAGACTTCTTGCGGAAGGTCAGGGCCATCAAGGACAACGTCATTGATCCGATTTCAAACCTTCGTCAGCTTGAGCAAGTTGGAGAAGATGTGTATTTCGACGTGCTGAAGGGGAAGTTGGATCCCGATTCAGACCTTGGCAAACGTCTTCGCATCGCCTGCAAGCTTGATCCGACGACGGAGGCTCGACTGACAGACGCGATAAAGGATGTCGTTGTTACCGATGGGGCGATCGACGACATGATCAAACTTATTGACGAGATAACGGGCGGACTTTATGACCGCGACATCAACTGGCTGGACATTGATGATTTCTTCAAGAATGTGGGTAACTTCCGTGATGACACGGATGATACGAAGCTTGATCCTGAAAAGGTCGAAGATTATATTCCGCCTTCAGGCGATTCGCCTAGCGATGATTCCGGCAGAGATCCGGAGGATGATGACATTCTGACAAAGGAAGACATTGATGTCTTTATTAACAACTGGAATAATGGTGTCGATGGGTGGATGAACGGCGGCGACGTTCCCGCGGATGCCGTTGACTTCGAGAAGATTCTCTATCATTCCGTCCGTCTGAAAGCCGTCCAGGAGTATTTGGTGGGGCGTGGCGTGACAACGGTTGCCGAGCTTCTCGCCAACGCCATCTCCGAGATTGAGGCGATCGTGGCCGAGGCGGAGGATTCTGTCTGCGCCTCGGTGTCGCTGAAGCTGTCTCAGACATACGCCATGACGCGAGAGGCGTTCGACGGTACGTTGACGCTGTACAATGGAAATGGAACGACGGCGATTACCGATCTGAAGATGGATGTGTCGGTCTTGGACGAGGATGGAAACGAGTGCCGTGACCTGTTTGTGCTGAATGACCTTGGAACGTCGGGTGCCATGTCCTCTGGATGGGTGCTTGATGGAGGCTTGAGCATTTCGGCTGGTGGCACTGGATCGGCAGCCATCCAGTTCGTGCCGTCTCGCGAGGCCGCGCCGACGGAACCTAAGACCTATCGCTTTGGCGGCACGATCACGTACGTTGATCCGTTCACGGGCGAAAACGCCACGATGCGGCTTACTCCGGTCGCACTGACGGTCAATCCGTCGCCGTACTTGAAGCTGGATTACTTCATTCAGCGCGATGTCTACGCGGACGATCCGTTCACGCCGGATGTCGTGGAGGCCAGCATGCCGGCGGAGATGTCCGTTTTGATACGGAACGAGGGCGGTGGAGATGCCAGGAACGTCACGATCTCTTCCGTCCAGCCGGAGATCGTCCAGAACGAAAAGGGCCTTGACGTCGAGTTCTCGTTGAAGGATTATGTGCTTGAAAAGACTGCCTTGAATGGCGCGACTGCGTATCTCGGCCTGAACACGGCCAGTCTCGGTACTGTTGCCGCCGGGGGCAGTCAGGTCGCCCAGTGGTGGCTGACGTCTTCCATTGAGGGGCATTTCGTTGGCATGTCCGCCACGGTAACTCCCGTGAACAGCTGGAACCGCCCGGATACGTCTCTGGTGAACCCGGACGTCGGGACGCATAAACTTATTCGTTCGCTTGCCGTCGAGGGAGAAAAGCTGCCATACTTCCTGACGAGCGAGAATTCGGATCTCTACGGAACGCCGGACACGGTTTACGCGCCGAACGGAGATTGCGCGTCCGTACGGAACGATGGAATGGTCTCGTGGGGTGGTACGCTTCTTGGCGCGAGCCCGACGCTGACGATCGCCGTCGCCGCTCGGGATGTCGGGTGGCATTATCTGAATGCCAGTGTGGCAGGTCTGTTCCGATATGAGGTCGTTTCCGTCACGCGTTCGGACGGCAAGACGGTTCCCGTTCGGAACGCATGGATTACCGACAGGACATTCAGGGACGGCAAGCAGCCGCTGCTGGAGGAACGTCTCCATCTGGCGGACGAGATCCTCGCGGCTGGAACATACACCTACACGGTTGTGTTGAAGGCGAAACCGTCGGATGTTCCAGAGGTCGTCTCTTTTGACGGGCTGAACGGCGGAACAGTTGAATACGCCATTCGAGACGAAGTGGTGGTCGTGTTCTCGAAGGAAATCGACCTCTCTACGTTCACGATCGAAGACCTCGTCTTGAAGAAGAACGGAGTGCATATCACAGATCTTGAAGGTATGGCCATAGCCGAGGTTGACGGAAGTTCGCAGAAGTGCGTGATCAGGGGATTGGCGGGCATTTGTGACGAATACGGACACTACGAACTGATTGTGCAATGCGCGGGCATTTCTGATTTGAGCGGGCAGCTCGGTACGGCAGGAAAGTCGGTGGGCTGGACGTACGCGACCACGGAAGCGCCGTATGTCGTCGATGCGGAGGGGGTCCCGACAAGGGCGGTTCGTAGTTTTGATTCCCTCGTGACGGTCATTTCGACGGCCATTGATCCTGATTCGATCTCCCAGACGAAGGTCATGTTGAACGAGGTGGACGTTTCCGGATCGCTCTCGTTCCGAGCTGTCGATGCCAGCGGAACGCGGTTCGAAATCGCAGGACTTGATTCGTTGCAGGTCGATGACGGCGAATATGTCCTGTCGATTGAAGGCGAGGGCCTGCGAGGGTTGGATGGTACGGCGGGCGTGGATACTTTCACCCGCTCTTGGACACGTGATACGGTCGCCCCCGTTCTGAAGAGCGTTGAAAAGGAGGATTCGTTGGGCGGGGTCCGGGTCGTGCTGAAGTTCAGTGAGGACGTCGATCCGGCGACTTTGGCCATGACCGCGGCGTCTCTCGTACGTGCGCCGGTACTGTCCGCCTCGCGTCCGCTACTGGCCAATGCACCGCAATCCCTGCTTGACGGTGCGGAGATCGAGGAACTTGGTAATGGTACGTATGCGATCGGCGGATTTGCTGCGGCGACGTCCGCAGATGGCGTCTACACCTTCACGTTCGACGCTTCGCAGGTGGCCGACGAGGCGGGGAATGTCGCTTCGGGGGCGAAGTCGGTCTCCTGGACGGTTGATACCACGCCGCCCGCGCGAGTGGCGGACTTGGGCGTTTCGTCCGAGTACGGTTCGGTCGATACTGTCGTGCAGACGGGCGAAGGGACGATGACGGTTTCCGGCGTTGTGCCGGAGGCGGGCGCGACCGTGCAGATCCTCTGCAAGTACGTCGGCGGCGGCGAGACCCTGTTGGCAGAGCCGGGCGTCGCGGAGGGCGGGGCGTTCTCCGCCGCCGTCGCGCTGCCGGAGAACGGCGGCAATCTGTCGCTCATCGTGCGGCTCACGGATGCGGCGGGCAATTCGTCCGATACCGAGATCAAGACCTACTACGACAGGATCGCGCTCACGGCCGAACTTTCGGGTGCGCCGGAACTCGGCGTTCCGGCGGAGACGGTGACGCTTTCGTTCAGCGATGCGGTCATCGGCGAAGATGTCGCCTTGACGAAGTTCGTCCTGACGCGCAACGGGGAATCGGTCTCCCTCGATGGCGTGACGCTCGTTTCGGATGGCGATGGAAAGACATTCGCCTTGCAGGGGCTTTCCTCGTTGTGTTCGGTGGACGGCGACTATGTCCTGTCCTTCGCGGCGGCGGACGTCCGCAAGCGTTCGTCGGGACTCAAGTCGTCCGCCTGCGCGCCGCTGGCGTGGCGGTATGCGTGCCCGGACCGCGAGCCGCCGTCGGTCGTTTCGGTTCGGATCGACGGCGAGGAGGTGCGCGGGGTGTATACGAACGGCATCGCGAGCGTTGAAATCTCGTTCAGCGAAAACGTGAATCTCCTCGACTTGTCGCAGAAGGGGCTGATCGGCCAGGCGTTGAAGGTGCAGCTGCTCGATGCCGATTCCAACGTGACGGGGACGGTGTGCGCCGTTCGGGCCGATGTCGCGTGCGAAGCGGACGGATTGACCTGGACGCTGCCGGCCGACGCGGTTCCGGCGGGCTTCGCCCGTCTCGTGGTGGACGGCGGACTGGTGGCCGACTCGGCGGGCAACAGGCTCGCGGCCGGCTCGTTTGCGACGGTTGGCGGGCTCCAGGGCTTTGATTTCAAGTCCGCCATCATTGCCGCGGTCGATTCGTACGCCATGCCGACGTGGTACGACGTCGACGGCGACGGGCTCGGCGATCTCGTCGTCGGCGAGAAGACGGCGGCGGGCGAAGGCAAGGTGCGCGTCTACCGCAACGAGGGGACGGCGGCTGCGCCGAGGTTCGGCGGTTCTGCCTATCTGAAGGTGGGAGGCTCCGATCTTTCCATCGCGGCCGGCGGCTGCCAGGGCGCGCAGGTCGCCTTCGGCGATCTGACGGGCGACGGAAACGACGATCTGATCGTCGGCTACGCGAACGGCGGGGTGCGGATGTGGCGCGGCACGGCGACGCGCGGCGTCTACGGCGAGGGCGAGGCGCTGCTCTCGGGGGCGGAGCCGACCTACGGCTCGGACCGCGCGTTCGTCTGCCCGTACGATCTGGACGGCGACGGCAGGCTCGAGCTGGTGGTTGGCGGCATGGACGGCCGGTTCCGCGTGCTCAGGTACGCCGCGGGCGGCGGTTCGACGGAGTCGTGGCTCATGGGCGCGGACGGCGTGCCGTTGGCGGTTGCCGCCGGGCGTTCGACGCCGGTGCTCGCGGATGTGAACGGCGACGGCTGCGTGGACGTTCTGACGGGCGACACGGCGGGCGGCGTTTGGGCGTTCCTCGGCGACGGCCGTGCGTGGAGCGCGGCGGCTGTCCCGGTGTTCGACAACGCGGCGGCCAAACTGTCCGACCGCAGCCGCATCGGGTACGGCGACGCGGATGGCGATGGCGTGGGCGATCTGCTCGTGGGCCGCGCCGACGGATCGGTCGAGCTGGCTCTGGGCGTGAAGACGGCCGCGCCGGCGTTCGCCTTCCGCGTCGTCAGGACGCTGGACGTTCCCGTTGCCGTGGAGCTCGAAGGCGAAACGGGGAAGTCGGCCCTCGTCGTCGTCGATCCGGAATGGGCCAGGGAGACGTTCGGCGCCGGGACGACGGATGCGGAAGTCGCCGACCTGCTGAACGGCACCGGGGCGAACGGCGTTAGGGTGTGGCAGAGCCTCGCCCTGGGGCTCGATCCGGCGGATCCGGCGGACCGGTTCCTCGTGGATGTGCCGCAGAACGGCGAGGCCGGGGCGCTTGCGGTCGAGGCGCTTGGCGGGACGCTGCGGGAGGACCTGGGCGTGACGGTCGAATACCGGTTCCGGCGCGATGGCGGAGCGGCGCAGGAGGGGGCGGAGCTTGCGATTCGATTGGACGGCGCGGACGATCCGACGGGCGTCTACTCGGTGACGGCGGTGTTCGTGGACGGCGAGGGGACGGAATTCGCCGAGATCCCGGCGGGGAATCGGATCGGCGTTCTCCGCAAGGCGGGCGCCGCGAAGCGCGAGATCGTGCCGGTGCCGTGGAAGGCGTTCGCGCAGGAGACGATGGATATCGCCGTTTCCAACCTCGTGAGGACGGCCGAGCTGGCCGCCGGGGACCGGCTCTACGTCTACGACGACGCCAAGGACCTGTATGACACCTGGGAACTCCGGGCCGACAGGACATGGAAGCCGGTGAAGACCGTGAAGGTGGTGAAGGGCGAGCTGGAGGTGCAGGAGGCCGATTCGCCGGAGGTCGCCACGGTCAGGCGCGGCACGGGCGTGTGGCTCGAGCGGAACGACGTCTCCAGGCCGGTCCATCTGGTTGGGCAGTACGAGGCCGCGGCGGCCGAGGTGCGGATCGAGGCCGGAACGGCCGGTGCGCCGAAGTGGAATCTCGTCGCCTCGCCGCTCCTGGAGGCCTGGGATATCGATTCGATTCGCGAAGGCGTGGCCGCTGCCGACCGCATCATCGTGCCGACGGGCGGGGAGCCGCGCATCTATACCCGTGACGCGGCCAACGCCAAGTGGGGCTACGTCGTTTATGAGGCGGACTCCAGAGGCGTCGTGAGGCCCGTCCGCAAGGAGGGCGACACCGTGCTCGGGCCGGGAACCGGTTTCTGGTATGTGTCGGAAGGCGGGGCGCCCGCGATCAGGTGGAACGAAGCGAAGGAGGAGAGGTAAGATGAAAAAGTCGTGCATTGTGCTTGGTGCGCTGTGTCTGCTGCCTTGGATGGCCCGGGCCTGGCCCTCGTATCTCTACTGGGAGGTCGATTCCAGCGACGCCGGTTTCTCGTACGCGCGGCTCAGGCTGAGCGGAGGCGACGTGTATTTCCCGGTGGGCGATACGCCCTATACGAAGGTCGGCGCGGATACGGAAGGGGAGGCGACGCTCGGCCGCACGACTTCTCCGGTGTCGGCGAACCTCGGCTTGTATGCGTCGTCCGAGTATTCGTATTTTGTCGAGGTGTTCGACGAGAACGGCAACCTGCTCGGGTTCAGCGACGCGTTCTCCTTCGATGCGGTCAGCGCCGGGGGATACGTCTATACCGACATGGCGACGGCGGCGACGGGCGAGGCGTATGGCGTGACCGTTTCAAGTCTGCCGGAACCGGCGGGCGGGCTGTTGCTCCTCCTGGGCATGGCGGGGTTGGCGCTGAGGCGGAGGAAGACGGCGCGGGCGAATGTGGCGGGGGCCGTGTCCTGTGCCCTCTGCCTCGCGTTCGCCTCGGCCTTCGGCGCGGCGAACGACGTGGTGCTGACGTTCTCGACTCCGGGGCCGGATACCTACCGGGACGGGACGGCGGTGCTGGACGGCGAGAGCTATGCGCTCGTCTGGACGAAGGCCGGATGCGCGTTCGGCGGAATGACCGCCGACGGGAAGCTCGTCTCGGCGAACGATCGGCTCGTTCTCGTCGCCGGAATCGCCGAAGGCGGGCGTTGCCCGACGACCGTGTTCGAGATCGACGCCGCCGCCGCAGACGTCTACGCCGGCGGGACGTTCTCGCTTTATCTGCTCGATACGCGCGTGAAGGACGCCGGGGGGAGGGTTTCCGTTTCCGGCGTCGGGTTCGCGGCGGGCAGGACGCCGGCGGCGGCGGCGAACGGCGCCGGGCTTGTGGTGAATTCGGTCGGCGTGGCGGCGGCGAACGGCGCCGATGCGGGCGCGGCCCGGCCGGGCGCGTCGTTCAACGGGTTGATCGCGCAGGGGGCGGTGTCTCTCGGCAAAGTCGGCGTTCATTCGAAAATCGAGTCCCCGAAGATCACGGCGCTTCGCGTCGAGAACGGGAAGGTGGCGCTGGCCGTCGAGGGGATGATGGAGGCCGCGGACTACTTCGTCGTACCCGGTACGGCCCCCGGCAAGTTCGCCCCTGCTCTGGCGACCAGGCCGGTGGACGGCGTGTTCACCTTCGACAGGAAGGACAATGCGCCTTTCTTCAAGGTGATCGGCGTTCGGAAGTTCGAGTGAACGCCAGGGAAGTGGCGAGACGGTCGGCCGGACACGGGAAACCGTGTTCGGCTTTCGTTTTTTTATGGTATAATAGTGGGCATGAAACCGATTTGTATCAGCATTTCCGCAAGAATATTCACGCTCGTTTGCATCGTGGCGATTGGCCTTGGGGTCAACGGGGCGCCTTCGATGCCTCGGGGATTTACCGGCGACTACGATGCGGCGCTCAAGGCCGCAGCGGTTTCGGGAAAAAATCTTGCGGTGGTCTTCTGTGGAAGCGACCGGTGCGCTGGGGGCCAGCGGTTTGAACGCGGGATTTTGTCGCAGGAGGCGTTTCTCGCGAAGGCGACGAATGCGTTTGAACTTGTTTTCATTGATCAGTCCCGGAACGGGAAATCTCTTTCGCCTCGACTGGCGAAACGCAATAGCGAACTCCTTTGGAAGTTCAAAATCTTCGAGAGTCCTGCGGTTCTTGTGGTGAACGCCAAAGGGGAGCGGATTGGCATGATGGAACTGGCGTCGCGGGATCCTGCCGCGTTTGCCGAGGGCCTCGTCAAGCTTGCGGAAAGGGCGCCCCTCATTGAACGCCATCTGCGGCCGTTTCAGAAGGAGGTAGAGGCCCTTCGGGCTCGAATGATGGCGCAATCAATGGCGAATTTGACGAGCCCCCAGGATCGCATGAAAGGTTCGCCGAAAGGGAATCCCGATCGGAAAGAGCCAACGATCGACGACGTCTTGAACATGGTCAAGGAAACCGTCGCGCAATACGAAGACGTGTTGAGACGGCTTGAGAAAGCGCCTTCCCCTCCAGAAATCGCCGATGAGAAAAATGCGTTGAAGAGCGAACTTGCCGACCAGATTGAGCGATTCAAGTCGGTGTTCGGATTGTAGGGGGCTAGGGCGATCTCTCTCGTTTTTTCTTCTAAAATCTTCTCGACGGGGGTTGACAGGTGTTTTCTGTTTATGGTAAAATAACCGCGTGCTTACAGAAAGGAAGTGCAGAATGAAATCTTCTCAAATCGCGATTGGAGCGCTGCTTGCCCTTTGCGCAGGTTGCGCGACGAAAGAAATGAGCTCGACGCCGTTCTATACGGGCCATGAGGTCACGTATACGGGGCGCGTGGAAGACCGCGTGAACCTGTGGCCGGTCGCCTACTACCGTGAACCGGTGGGGAGCATCGCCTGGCCGCTCCTCTCGTTCTCGAACGACCACTTCGCGTTCCGCCCGCTCTACTCGCAATACCAGAAACATGGCGAAAAGGTCTACAACGAATTCAACGTCCTCTGGCCGATTGCGCAGTTCGATACGCACGATGAGAACTATCGCATCTTTCCGTTCTTCTGGGGCGACGGGAACTTCTGCCTCTTCCCGGAGGTCTGGAAGATGTCTGATTGGTGGGGCGTGTTTCCGTTCTTCATGGATAACGACGCCGATTGGGTGACGGTGTTCCCGCTCTTCTTCAGCGACTTCGCGGGGAGCGATCGGTTCCATACGCTCTTCCCGCTCTACTATCATTCGTCTTATACGCCAAAGAAGGGCGATCGCAGTTCGTTCTTCTGGACGGCGCTCGGGCTCTGGGGGTATAAGCGACGGGACGATGCGTTCGTCAACCATCGAGTCCTTCCGCTCTATTTTGCCGACGAGGATTCCTTCTGGTCGATTCCCTACGCGCATTTCGATGAGGGTTCGACGAAGAAGAACATGCTCCTCGGCGGCCTTGCCGGATGGAAAACGACCGACGACCACTACGCTTCCTCGTGGCTCTTCCCGCTCTTCTGCCATAACGACACGGGCGATTTCGCATCCTTGCCGTGGTGCTGCGAGAAGAACGCCCGGGGAGAGACGACGTTTGCGATGGTGCCGCCGCTTCTCTCGTGGTATGACCGCCATGGAAGCAAAAAGGAGACGTACGCGCTCTTGGGCTTGGGCGGCTGGCGGCAAGACGGGGATGATACCGCTTCGTGGCTCTTCCCGTTCTTCTACAACGACTCCTCCGCTTTCGCCACGCCTCTCTTCGGCCGTACGGACAAGGGATGCGACTGGTGCTTTCCGTTTTACTGGCGCGATGCAGATACCTTCACTTCGCTTCTCTGGAGCCAGGAACGCGGCAAGGACGGCAAGCTGAATTGGGCGATTTCGCCGCTCTTCCTTTCCGGCTACGGGCGCGATGAGCAGACGGGCGAAGAGACGACGCGGATTCTCTGCGGCCTTGGCGGCAAAACGACGACGGCGGACGGCCACGCGAAGTCGTGGGCGTTTCCGCTCTTCTACAATGACGACGACCTCTTCGTGACGGCGCTCTTCGGCAAGACGAAAACGAGCGATTGGCTTGTGCCGCTCTACTATCGCGACGAGGAGTCGTTCGTGACGCCGCTCTTCGGCAAGTCGGGCTCGACCTCCTGGATCGCGCCGCTCCTGTACAATGACGACGATCTCTTCCTCACGCCGCTTTATGGCAAGACGAAGACGAGCGACTGGCTTGTGCCGCTCTACTATCGCAACGACGAAGTGTTCGCCACGGCGCTCTTCGGCAAGACGAAGACGGCGGATTGGTGCGTGCCGCTCTACTATCGCGACGAGGACATATTCGCCTCGCTCTTCTACTGGCAGAACCGCGACCCGAAAACGGGTGGGCAGACGGCCGTGGTGCCGCCGCTCCTCGGCGGCGTGACGCGGGACAAGACCGGCACTTGCCGCTCCTGGGGCGCGCTTCTCGGGCTCGTGGGCGGCGAGCGCGATGCCGAAGGAAGGGGCACAAGCAGCTGGGCGTTTCCGCTCTATTTCCACGATACGAACACCTTCGCCTCCGCCCTGTGGTGGTACAATGAAAACCCGCGAACGGGCGATCGGACGAAGTGCGTGCCGCCGCTTCTCACGGGTTGGAATACGACGAAGGCCGGCAAGGTCGATTCGTGGATCACGCTTGCGGGGCTCGCCGGCGCCACGTATGACGAGAAACTCCACAAGCAGTGGTTTGCGCCGCTCTACCTCTATGACCGCGATGACGGTTTCTACTCGCTACCCTACAGCATCGATGGCTTGGGTGACGAGCGTACGAACCACATCTTCTGCGCGGGACTCGCTAAAATCTACACGGGCAGCCAGCATGGGGCGCACATTCCGTTCCTCTTCCACTGGAAGAAGGATCGCGGCTTCGACGAGCTTCTCGCGATTCAGGATTGCGACGAACTGCCTCAGGAAGTGACCTTTGAAAACGTGGTCGTTACGAACAGGAAAACGAAAGCCGTTTCCACCCGTCGTAAAGGCGTCTACAACGGACGGGATGACGTGGTTAAGAACGATCGCATGTCGATCTTCGTTTCGGACAACAACAAGCATGTTTATGCGTCATCACCTGATCGTTACCAGTGGGCGAAATCCAATATCTCTCCGAAAGACGACACGTGGCAAGTTGGTTCGAGAGGCAAGCGCGGCAATAAGCTCGTGTTCAATACCGAGTGGACACGACGGACGGACTTCAGCGCGGTGACGCGGAAGAAAGTCAAAGACGAGACGTCTTCCTCTTCCCACCTCCTTGCGGGGCTTCTGTTCTCCCGTGAGTACGAGGCGAAACCGCTCAAGAAGAAGGTGAAGTCGGAAACGCGCGTGTTGTGGCGGCTCTGGCACCGCGAGGAAGAAGATGGAAATGTTACGCTTGACATGTTCCCCGGTTTCACTTATGATATGAAGACGAACGGCTACACGAAGACTTCGTTCCTCTGGCGCCTCTTCCGCTATGAGAACGATCCCGAGAAGGGGGTGAGTGCTGATCTCCTCTTCGTGCCGATTCGCCGTCCGTAATGAAAGTCGAGGAAGGATAAAGCTGTGAGTGAAAAGAGTGTGATCGGTTTTGACGACGTGCGTGCGCGCCTTGCGGCGGGCGAGCGGGCGCTTTTGTTGGTGCGGCATGCGGAACGCCCGCATATCGACCATGACGATCCCACGTTCGGAGCCGCGCTCGAACTCACGGCGAACGGCCGGCAGATGAGCGAAGCGTTCGGCCGGGCGCTCAAGGGGGCGGCGAGGGAGGTCCAGTTCCGGGCCAGTCCCCTCCGGCGCACGGTGATGACGGCCGAATGCATCGCCGCGGGTATGGGCCTTGCAGGGCGGCCGATCGTGGAACACCACGCCATCGGCACCGGGTCGGCGTTTTTCGCCGATCCCGTCGCCGTGTGGCAGCTCTTCCGCGATCGGTTCTTCTTCGACCACACGATCACCTATCTGCAGAAGGGCGAGCAGACCGGCTTTGCGCCGCTTGGCCCCGCAACCGACACCTACGAGCGCTACGTGACATCGCTTTTCACGGCGCAGCTCGCTCTCTTCGTCACGCACGACGTCTTCATCGCCGCCTATCTCCACGGGAAGGGCGTGAAGACCGATTTCAATGCCGACAACTGGCCGCGTTTCCTCGATACGGCGGCGATTTTCATCGCGCCGGACGGCCGGCGCGACTACGCCTTCCTGCGCGCGGGGCTTTCCGATCGCGCGACTGGCGTCTGACGCAGTTGAAAAACTTCAGATTTCGCTCTTGCTTTGCGCTCTTTGGTTTGATACAATATTGGCCGCTTTTTTCGAGAAGCCGGTGCTTCTCATGGAAAAGGCAAGTACAACTGAAGGATACAACAATGGAAGCATACGCTGTACTCGAAACCGGCGGCAAGCAGGTGCTTGTCAAGGTTGGCGATACGATCGAGATTGAAAAGCTCTCGGTCACGGAGGGCGAAGAAATCGCTCTCGATACGGTCTGTGCCGTCTCCGACGGTACGACGCTCAGGATTGGCGCGCCCTACGTGGAAGGCGCCAAGGTCACGTTGGCGATTGTCGCCCCTGCGAAGAAGGGCGTGAAGACGATCAACTTCAAGGCGCGTCGCCGCAAGGGGTCGCGTCGCACGATCGGTCACCGCCAGCAGTACACGGTCGCGACGGTCAAGGCCATCGCCTAAGCAGAGAAAGGATAGGGAAAAATGGCTACTTCCGCATCTGCTCGTAACGGTCGCGATTCGAACCCCAAGTATTTGGGCGTCAAGGCCTACGATGGTCAGCTCCTCAAGGCGGGCTCCATCATCGTGCGCCAGCGCGGCACGAAGATCCATCCCGGCGCCAACGTGGGCTGCGGGCGTGACTTCACGCTCTTCGCGCTCAAGGACGGCAAGGTGAAATTCATCACCAAGAAGACCGGTAAGTACGCGACGATCGTGCCTGTCGAGGGCTAACGGTTTCGTGGCGTTTCCGGCTCCGCGCCGGAGCGAAAGGCGCGGGTTTCGGCCCGCGCCTTGTTGGTTTGGAAAAAGACGATGTTCGGTCCCGAGGGAAGTCGGGCGTAGAGAAAAGAGCAAGAAAATGGCGAAGGAAGCAAACGTCGGCAAGCGCATCAAGATGTTCCGCAACAAATTGAAAATGACGCTTGGCGATCTCGCGGCGAAGAGCGGCGTATCGGTGGCGGAGATCGCCTCGATCGAAGACGGCGAGGTGTTGCCCGCGCTTGGCGTTTTGACGAAGCTTTCCCGTGCGCTCGGGCAGCGGCTCGGCACGTTCATGGACGACCAGTTCAAGCCCGATCCGGTCATCACCCGTGCGGCGGATCTCGAGGCGGCGAAGGTGGCGGCGGAGGGCGCGAATGCGCTCGGCTATGCGAGCCATTCGCTCGCGCTTGGAAAGCCCGATCGGCACATGGATCCGTTCCGTATCGAATTTGCGGCGGATGGCGTGGACGAGGTGTCTTCGCATGAGGGCGAAGAGCTCATCATCTGCATCGCCGGCCAGGTGGAGCTCACCTACGGCTGCGAGAAGACGGTGCTCGGCCCGGGCGATACCGCCTATTACAACAGCGTTGTGAAGCACGGCCTCCGTGCGATGGGCGGGAAGCCGGCTTCGATCTACGGCGTTGTGTTCATGCCGTTTTAACGCGTCGGCACCAGATTTTGGTGCCAACGCGGTGTTGACTGGAAAAGGCGGATTTGATATGATTGTCCTTGACTCCCGGGCGTGGTGTTTCGGGGGCGAAGGGTGGACTTTCAAATCAAATGAAGGAAAACGAAATGGATAAAGAAACGTGTGCCAATTGCAGTCGGCGTGACTTTATGGTGAAGCTCGGGCTTCTCGCGAGCCTGGGAGCGATTTCTCCCGATACCCTCGCGGTGCTGCCGCCGCCCGTGAATGCGAAGCTCATTCCCGCGAAGGACGGGGCGAAGAAGGTGCGCCTCATTTTCGGCCATCTGCCGGATGGCGAGGTGCAGAATCGCCCGGACTGGCCGAACGTCGGATACGATTTCCGCCCCGTGATGAAGAACGTCACCGATACGCTCAACTGGCAGATCACGGGCATCGAGTTCCTGCCGGTCGAGTGTACGGGTGAAAAGGATGCAAGAAAGGTCATCCTTGCGGACAACGAAAACGACGAGATCGTGGGTTTCATGTTCATGCAGCTCAACTGCTGGAACAACAGCATTTTCGCCTGGAACCAGACG
Source organism: Kiritimatiellia bacterium (assembly GCA_045617985.1). Classification (GTDB taxonomy): domain Bacteria; phylum Verrucomicrobiota; class Kiritimatiellia; order RFP12; family UBA1067; genus RUG572. The sequence continues at coordinate 23,866 of JAZLJP010000009.1, read as the reverse complement.
AAGAAGGCGATTTTCTACACGCCCCTGCCGTATGCGGGCGACGGCGGCTGGCTGCGCGACAACGGCAACCTCCGCAACTGGACGGATCGTGCGCCGCATTGCGTTGGGTTCGCGGCGTTCGACTTCAGCAAGGTCGTGCAGGTCGCGAAGGCGTTCGAGGTGTTCGCGAAGGGCGGCACGGTGGCGGACTACAAGGCGAAGGCCGAAGAGTGTCGCGCCTCTCTCATCCCGCCGGATACGCCGAGCGCCGGCATCAAGCTCGTGGCGGACAAGGTGGCCTGCCGCACGCCCGATGAAACGCTTGCCGCGCTCAAGGACCTCAAGATCCTCTGCGTGGAAACGGCGCACGGCCGCATCGTGAAGGAGTGTGTGGAGACTTTCGGCATTCAGGTGGAATGCGTGAAGTTCGAAGAGGTGAACACCAACTGCCGCGAAGCCGATCCTGTGGAAGCCGAGAAGGTGTGCAAGAGCTGGATGGCGAAGGCCGCGCGGATCGAGTACGTGGAGGCCGAGACGATCCTCGGCTGCGCGAAGATGTATCTCGGCATGAAGAAGACCCTTGAGGCGCACAAGGCGCACGCGATTACGATCAACTGCCTTGGCGGCTGCTATTCGGGCAAGCTCGACGCGTACCCGTGCCTCGGGTTCATGCAGCTGCAGGACGACGGGCTTCTGGGCGTGTGCGAGAACGACCTTCTGTCCACGCTTACGATGATGGTGTTCTCGGCGCTCACGAAGGGCCGCACGGGCTATGTGTCCGACCCGGTGCTCGACCAGCCCCGGCGTGCCATCAGCTACGCGCACTGCGTGTCGACGCGGCGCTTCTTCGGCCCGCAGGGCCCCGAGTATCCGTTCGAGATTCTCACGCATTCTGAAGACCGCATGGGCGCTTCGGTGCGCACGTTCGCGCCGATCGGCTATCCGGTGACGACCGTCAAGATCAACACGAACGCGCGTTCGATCGCGGTTCACACGGGCGTGATCGTGGAGAACGATACGGACGACCGGGCGTGCCGTACGAAGATCGTCGCGCGCGTGACGGGCGACTATTCGTTGATCGAGCGCTTCTGGTCGAAGTACGGCTGGCATCGCGTGACGTTCATCGGCGACTTCAAGAAGGACGTCGAAGCGCTTGCGGCGAAGGTCGGCTACACGATCGACTACGAGAGCTGATTCAAGCACAATGAATCGCGGCGCGTTGTGGCACTATCGGGTCTGACCCTATAGTGCCACAACTTGATTCGGGAGAGGGCATGAGCGCGGGCGAACGGCGTGAAGGGAAGGCGGGCGGAAAGAACGGCTGCATGGCCGGTTGCGCGGTCGGTTGCCTGATCTGTCTCGCCTTCAACATTTTGGTGCCCGTCTTTCTCTTCGGTTTGGGGCTTGTAGGCGGTATCGTTGGCGAGCTCTTTGACGACCCGGACGACTTTTGGGCGTATCGCGGCGGTTATTTTCTCCAGCGCACGCCTCTTGTCTATCCTTATCAACTGACGACCTGCGACGAATCCACATGGGCTCAGATGGACTTGTGGTGGAAGCGGGGAGAGCGCGAGTCGCCCTTCGGCGTTTTCTCCGTCAGGGGAATCCGTTTAATCGATTCAACTGGCGATTATGCGTTCGGGCGATGTGAAGAATGGGGGGAAGCCAATGCGCCCACGTTGTTTCCGCGGGGGCGGGGGCCGCTTCTCTATCCGCTTGGGTACGACAATTTCATTTTGAACTATCGCACGGGCGAGGTGAACGTCTATTGGGACGAAGACGAGTTCCGGGCCGCCTGTTCCAATCTCAATCTCGCTGTCGATACCCTCATGACGCCCCAGCAGTATTTCGAGGCGCATTGAGGACGGCGTATCGGGGGGCGGTTCTCCCGGGAAATGCGCAAGTTGCTTGTTCATGGGCTTCTAATTTGATATAATACCCAACCACTCGAAACAAGAAAAGGAGTTTTCAAGATGGCTACTACTGATTTGTCCTGCAATTCGCTGGTCGCGGCGCTCAAGAAGCCGCGGGAGCAGTTCACGAAAGAGGACATCAAGAACTATATCCGCGAGCAGGGCATCCGCCATGTCAATTTCATGTACGCGGGCGGTGACGGCCGTTTGAAAACGCTCAATTTCGTCATCAACGACGCCGACTATCTCGACGAGATCCTCACCTGCGGCGAACGCGTGGACGGCAGTTCCCTCTTCAGCTACATCGAAGCGTCGAGCTCGGACCTCTACGTGGTGCCGCGCTATGCGACGGCGTTCATGGATCCGTTCGCCTCGCTCCCCACGCTCTGCCTCCTCTGCTCCTTCTTCAACAAGGACGGGGCTCCGCTTGAATCCTCGCCCGAGTACACGCTTCACAAGGCGTGCGCGGCGTTCAAGAAGGAAACGGGCATGGAATTCCAGGCGATGGGCGAGCTCGAATACTACGTGATCGCCAACGACCCCGCGTCCTTCCCGGCCGTGGACCAGAAGGGCTATCATGAGTCGGCCCCGTTCGCGAAGTTCAACGAATTCCGCCAGAAGTGCATGCTCTACATCGCCCAGGCGGGCGGCCAGATCAAGTACGGCCACAGCGAAGTGGGCAACTTCACGCAGGACGGCAAACTCTACGAGCAGAACGAAATCGAGTTCCTGCCGTGCCCCGCCGAAGACGCGGCGAGCCAGCTCACGATTGCGAAGTGGATGATCCGCAACCTCGGCGCGCAGCTCGGCCTCGATGTGACGTTCGCCCCGAAAATCACCGTGGGCAAGGCCGGTTCGGGCCTGCACATCCACATGCGCATCATGAAGGACGGCGCGAACCAGATGCTCGAGAACGGCGTGATTTCGGCCACGGCCAAACGCGCGATCGCCGGCATGATGAAGCTCGCGCCCTCGATCACGGCGTTCGGCAACATGAACCCCACGTCGTATCTGCGCCTCGTACCGCATCAGGAAGCGCCCACGAACGTGTGCTGGGGCGACCGCAACCGCAGCGTGCTCGTGCGCGTGCCGCTCGGGTGGGCCGGGAAGACCGACCTCTGCAGGCAGGCGAACCCGAACGAGGAGAAGAGCGCCTACGATACGCACCAGAAGCAGACCGTGGAAATGCGCTCGCCCGATGCCTCGGCGAACGTGTATCTGCTCATGGCCGGCCTTGCGGTGGCGTGCCGCTACGGCTTCTCGCTCAAGGACGGCGTGGCCGTTGCGGAGAAGACCTACGTGAACGTGAACATCCACAAGAAGGAGAACGCGAAGCTCCTGAAGACGCTCGATACGCTGCCGGACAGCTGCTGGGCGTCGGCGGACTGCCTTGCGACGCAGCGCAAGGTGTACGAGGAATTCGGCGTATTCTCGCCCGCGATGATCGACGGCATCATCGCCCAGCTCAAGGCGTTCAAGGACAAGACCCTGCGCGCCCAGGTGACGAAGAGCAAAGCCGCGATGGCGAAGCTCGTGAAGACCTACTTCTACTGCGGCTAACGTTCGGAATTTCGGGAGGAGGCGATGATGATGAAGAACTGGATTGCGGCCTCGGTCGTGTGCGCGCTGGCCCTTGGGGCTTCCGCGCTCGTGGAGCCGAACGTCTTGAAGTTCGCCGACGGGCGGGACGTGAAAACGCCCGCCGACTGGACGGCGCGCCGGGCGGAAGTGGCGGCGGCGATTCTGCCCGTTGAATACGGGCGCCTGCCGGCTGCGCCCACGAACGGCGTGACGGTTGTTGAAGTGTCGCGCTCGAGCGGCCTCGGCGGGCGGCGCGACATGTTCTTCCGCACCCTCAAGGTGTCGTGCGACATGGAGGGAAAGCCCGTCTCGTTCCTCCTCAACGTGTGGGGCGCGCGGTCGAAGAAGCCGCTTCCCACGCTCATCGAGGGCGACGGCTGCTGGCGCTGCCTCACGGATGAAATCGTGATGGCGCTCGTCAACCGCGGCTGGCTCGTTGCGCAGTTCAACCGCTGCGAAGTGGCGGCCGACAGCAAGGCCTCGAAGGAGATGACGCTCTTCAAGTGGGCGTGGGCCTATCATCGCGCCATCGACGCGCTCCTGAAGGCGGAGAAGCGCGTCGACCCCGCCTGCATCGCCATCACCGGCCACAGCCGCGGCGGCAAGACCGTGGCGCTCGCCGGCGCCACCGATACGCGCATCGCGGCCGTGGGCGACAACTGCTCGGGCCAGGGCGGTTCGGGGCCGTGCCGCGACGTGCCGAAGACGGGCGAAACGATCAAGGCCATCACCCGCACCTTCCCGTTCTGGTTCGCGCCGGGCTGGAACACGTGGGCGGGGCGCGAGCACGAGCTCCCGTTCGACCAGCACTACCTGCAATCGCTCATTGCGCCGCGCAAGCTCTTCATCCGCCATGCGGAGGCCGACCTCTGGGCGAACCCCGCCGGCGCGAAGGAGATCTACGCCTCCTCGCGCCCCGTGTGGGAACTCCTCGGGAAGCCGGAGAACGTGACCTACTCGATTCGTCCCGGCGGCCACGCCCATACGCTTGAGGACTTCATGCTGTTTGTCGATTTCGTCGAAGGCAAGTTGAAAAAATGAGTGAAGAAGACGCGTCCGCTCCGATCGAACCGTCGGCCGATGTGCCCGCGCGGGGGCTCCTTGCGCGGGTTAAGGGCGTTTTCAGGAGCCCCATCCGGAACGTTCGCCGCGCCTATGCGTATTGGACGGACGGCATTTGGCAAGACGATCCCGCCGGTCTTTCCCGGGGGCGGCGCTTCGGGTTGCAGCTTCTGCGATTCGTCAACGTCGTTTCGCGCGGATTTTCCGAGCATCGGCTCGGGCTGCACGCCGCGGGGCTCACCTTCATCTCGCTTCTTTCGGTGGTGCCGGTGCTGATGATGATGCTCCTCCTCACGAAGCCGTGCAACATGTATGGCTGGGCGCGGGAGAAGCTGCGCGTGCAGACGGACCAGATGATCGAAATGTTCTTCGAACAGAAGGGCATCGAGAAGACGAAGGTGGAACAGCTCGCGCTTTCGATGGCGCCGAAATCGAAGCCGGCCGATCCCGAGGCGGGCAAGGCCTTCGGCAGACAGGCGCGGGATCTGCGCGATCAGATCCTTACGCAGATCGATGGAAAGATCGAGAATTTCAATTTCGGCATCATGGCGCTCGTCGGCCTTGCCATCCTCGCTTTCACGGTGACTTCCACCTTCGGGCAGGTGGAAGCCTCGATGAACGAAATCTGGCATGTCAAGAAGGCACGATCGCTTTGGAAGCGCATCTGCCTCTACGGGGGTACGCTCATGGTGTTGCCGTTTTTGACGGCGCTCACGATGTCCCTGCCGATCCTGCGCGTTGCCAAAGACATTCTGGATAAGACGCTCGGCGCGACGTCCTATACGAAAAGTGTGAGCGATGCGATTGTGGCGCTTCTGGATTCGTCCCTCTTTTCCTACGCCGTGACGCTCTTTTTCGCCACTCTGGCGCTGGGGTTCGTTTTCAAGATCATGCCGAATCGGAAGGTTCAGGGGCGTGCCGCCCTGGAGGGCGGATTTCTTACGGCGATTCTGCTGATGCTCTGGATGCGCCTGTGCGTGATACTGCAGTTCGGCATCGCCAATTCAAGCGCGGCCTACGGATCTTTCGCGCTGTTGCCGATTCTCATCGTGTGGATTTCCTTCAACTGGCGGATCATTCTCATCGGAAGTAACATGGCCTATGCGTTTCAGTGCATCCATACTCGCGTGCGCGATTTGCCTGTCGTGTAATGCGGCGCTCCGCTTCACTCCGCCTGTCTGGCGGAGCGATCTCGGCATCTCGGTTCCGAACCTCGTTGGGGCTTCGGCCGCGCCGATCGATTTGCCGCGCGCCGAGGCGTACCTGATGACCTCGACGGCCGGGCGCCGTTTGGAAGACCGATTCGATACCTTCGGGCTTTGGACGGCGGCGACGGTGCGCGGCCGTTGGCGTGACGAAGCGGGGAATACGCTTCTCCTTGCGCGCCTCACGCACCTGCCGCCGGATGATGTGCCCGGCACCGTTCGCACGCGCCTCGCCTTCCGCGCGGCGCAGGCGCTCAAACCGATCGACCCCAAAAATCGGGCCCAGCGCGACGAAGCGGTGGAGGCCGTTGCGCCCGTCGATGTGGGCGAGAGCGTTCCCCCGCGGCGTTCCCAACGGAAGAATCTGACGGATCTCCTCTTCTACCCCTCGCCGGGGAATGATCATGTTCTCGTGTACGCCTTCCGCCCCCGGAGCCCCGAACGGACGGAGAGGCCCGATTGGTATCTCGCCGTGCTTGTCGCCGCCGCGACGGAAGACATGGCCGCCGTGCGCGCGTATTTCGACGACGAATTTCTTGATCGGATCACCGTGCCCTCCCTCGGGGCCCGCCGTTCGTTGGCCAAGGCCCCGCCCCGCCCCGGCAAGAAGGCCACGGAGGCGGAACTCCTGCGGGCCGATCTTGCCGCGAGCGTGGCCAACTACGACGAGTGGTGCTGCACCGAGGCCGATGATGTGCTCGTCTTGGACAATCTTGACGCGGGGCTTCGTGCGACGATCGTGGGAGCGATTACGAACAATCTCCCGCGCCTGCGGCGGGCCTACGCGCGCGCCGTTCCCTCGCCGCTTTCCGGAACGAATGCGGTGGCGACGGTGAGGGTGTTCCGCAGCCGCGAGGAATATCTCGCCTATGTGGGCGTGGAACAGAAGTGGACGGCGGCGCTCTGGAGCCCGCCCCAGCGTGAGCTCGTCCTGTATCATCCGGAACATGGCAATGAAACGCTTTTGCGCACGGTCTGGCACGAGGCGTTCCACCAGTATCTCTCCTACGCGGGATCGATGCTTGAAAGTTCGCCGTGGTTCAACGAAGGGCATGCGGCGCTTTTCGAGTATTCGCACTTCGACCGCAAGGGAGAGATCGTCTTTGAGCGGGAGGCGCAGGCGGGCGCCTACGTGCATGAGTATGCGGCGCAACTCGCGGAGGTGTTGCCGGCGCTCTTTGAAATGGGTTATGCCGCCTTCTATGCGGGCGAAGCGGAAGAGGTGCAGGCGCGCTATCGGGTGGCGTGGTCGATCGCCTACTTCCTTGAAGTGGGCGCGCCGAAGCTGCGCTTCCGCCCGTTTGAAACCTTCCGTGCCGACTATCTGAAGGCGCTCGTTGAAACGCATTCGATGCGCGAGGCGACGGCGAAGGCGTTTGGAGACGAAAAACGCCGCGATGAATTCATCGCGGCGTGGCTCGCGTTCTGGCGCGAGAATTAAGGTGGAGCGGCGGTCACTGCACGTTGAGCACGCTGTTGTACGTGCCCATCGCGTTCGGTACCTTGTCGACGTTCTGCACGTCTTCGGTCCAGTCGCCCTTGCCGTTGGTGACGAGGAAGAACTTGTATTCGTAACGCCCCGGCTTGAGGTGGAGCGTGATGGAATAGACGCCGTCAGCCTTCTTATCCGTCATCTTCTTGGACTTGTCCCAGAGCTGCCAGTTGTTGAACGTGCCCACGACGTACACTTCGCGGCCCGCTTCGAAACGGCAGGTGAGCGTAACGCTCTTTTCGATGTTCTTCTTTTCTTCGGCATCCTTCGCCTTCACTGCCGCAGATGCGGCAGGGGCGGTTTTCGCCGCGCACTTACGCGGCGCGCGCGGCTTCTTCGCAACCACGGTCTCCGTGGCCGGTTTACTCTTGATCTTCTTCACTTCTTGAACTCCTTCGCCCTTTCAAAACGTCCCAAAGGGGACCTTCTGGAAAAACGGGCGCATATTTTACAGTTTTGTCAATCTCTTGTCAACAGGTCATTTTTAAAAGTCGACAGACGGCCGTTTTCGGCGTTTCCGGAGGAACCGCGGCGGCACGATTCATGCAGGGCCTTCTGAAACTTATCCTTGCCTAACTCCATGCGTTTAAGGTATAATCTTCTCTGTCGGTCAATTTTTGCTTTAGTCCAAAACGGAGATCCTACAACATGAGCAACAAACTCGAGACGATGACGCCTGAACTGAAGGCGTTTATCGACGAATGGAAGTCAAAGCCGGGGAACCTTATCATGGTGCTCCACCGCGTGCAGCAGACGTACGGGTACATTCCGCGCAACATTGCGCTGGATTGTGCCGAATTGCTCGGCGTGCCGCTCGCGAAGATCTACGGCGTGATTACCTTCTACAATTTCTTCCGCCTGCAGAAGGCCGGAAAGTACAACGTGCAGGTGTGCCTTGGTACGGCGTGCTATCTGCGCGGGGGCGACGACATCATCAAGGAGTTCGAGCGTCAGCTCGGCGTGGGCCTCAATGCGACGACGGCGGACGGCCTGTTCTCCGTGGAAGCGGTGCGTTGCCTTGGTTGCTGCGGCCTCGCCCCGGTGGCGGTGGTCAACGGCGAGGTGCACGGCAAGCTTTCGTCGAAGGATGTCGAAGGCATCATTGCTCAATATCGTAAACTCGGCTAAGGAGATTTGAAAATGGCTAAGCTCACACTTGCAGACCTTCGCAAGATGCGCGAAGAAAAGCAGAAGGCGCTCGATCTGCGCGATGCGTCGAACAAGGATGTTCAGGTTGTCGTTGGCATGGGCACGTGCGGTATCGCGGCCGGTGCGAAGGAGACGTTCACGACGCTCGTGGATACGCTCGCCGCGAAGAATCTCGCCAACGTGCTCGTGCGGCAGACGGGGTGCATGGGTCTCTGCCACTCCGAGCCCACGGTGGAAGTTCTGGTGCCGGGCATGCCCACGGTCATCTACGGCAACGTGGATGCGGCGACGGCGAAGGAAATCGTTGAGAAGCACATCGTCGGGCACGAGCTCATTACGGGGAAAATCCTCGATAAGCCGTCGATCGACATCGTGAAGAATGCGTGAGTCGCACGCAATCGAAAGGAATTTAACAATGGCTTATCAATCTTATGTTCTCATCTGTGGCGGCACGGCGTGTTGCTCGGGCGGCGGCGACAAGATCGTCCAGGCCTTTGCCCAGGAGCTCGAGGCCGCAGGCTTGAAGGATTCCGTTCAGGTCGTTACGACAGGGTGCCTTGGCTTCTGCGAGCAGGGCCCGATCGTCAAGATTCTTCCGCAGGGCACGTTCTACGTTCAGGTGAAGCCTGAAGACGTCAAGGAAATCGTGAACGAGCACCTCGTCAAGGGGCGTGTCGTGTCGCGTCTCTGCTACGATCCCGCCCAGGCGAAGAAGCTGGTCGCCGAGGCGACCATTCCGTTCTATCAGAAGCAGTATCGTATCGTGCTGCGCAACTGCGGCGTGATCGATCCGGAAAAGATCGAAGACTACATCGCGCGCGACGGCTACAAGGCGATCGAGAAGGTGCTTTTCGAGATGACGCCGGAGCAGGTGGTGGACGAGATCCTCAAGTCGGGCCTTCGCGGCCGCGGTGGCGCGGGCTTCCCCACGGGCATGAAGTGGAAGTTCGCCCAGCAGCAGCCGAAGGGCCAGAAGTACATGGTCTGCAATGCCGACGAAGGCGACCCGGGCGCGTACATGGATCGTTCCACGCACGAAGGCGACCCCCACAGCGTTCTCGAGCCGATGACCATCGCGGGCTACGCGATCGGCGCCTCGAAGGGCTTCATCTACATCCGTGCGGAATACCCGCTCGCCATCAGCCGCCTCCAGACGGCCATCAAGCAGGCGAAGGAATTCGGCCTCTTGGGCGAGGATATCCTCGGCAGCGGCTTCTCGTTCGACATCGAGCTGCGCTTCGGCGCGGGCGCCTTCGTGTGCGGCGAAGAGACGGCTCTTCTGCAGTCGATCGAAGGCAACCGCGGCATGCCCAAGCCCCGCCCGCCGTTCCCGGCCGTGAAGGGCCTTTGGGGCTGCCCGACGGTGATCAACAACGTGGAAACGCTCGCGAACATCGCGGTGATCATCAACAAGGGCGCCGATTGGTTCAACCAGATCGGTACGGCCTCCACGAAGGGCACGAAGGTGTTCGCGCTCACGGGCAAGGTCAACAACTCCGGCCTCATCGAAGTGCCGATGGGTACGACCCTGCGCGAAATCATCTTCGATATCGGCGGCGGCATCCGCGGCGGCCACCAGTTCAAGGCGGCGCAGACGGGCGGCCCTTCGGGCGGCATCATCCCGCCCCAGTTCCTCGATACGCCGATCGACTACGAGTCGCTCGCGAAGATCGGCTCGATCATGGGTTCGGGCGGCCTCATCGTGATGGACGAGACGGACTGCGTGGTGGATATCGCGAAGTTCTATCTCGACTTCACGGTCGATGAAAGCTGCGGCAAGTGCGCGCCGTGCCGCATCGGCGGGCGCAAGCTCCTCAACTACCTGAACAAGATCACGGACGGCCGTGGCACCGATCAGGACATCGTGGACATGCAGCAGATCTGCGACGCCATGAACAAGGCCTCGCTCTGCGGCCTCGGCCAGACGGCTTCGAACCCGGTTCGTTCGACGCTCCGCTACTTCATGGACGAGTACCTCGAACACATCCACGACAAGAAGTGCCGCTCGGGCAAGTGCTCGAAGCTCATCACCTACACGATCGACCCGGCGAAGTGCAAGGGCTGCACGATGTGCGCCCGCAAGTGCCCCGCAGGCGCGATCACCGGTACGGTGAAACAGCCGCACGTCATCGACGCGGCCAAGTGCATCAAGTGCGGTCAGTGCGAAGCCACCTGCAAGTTCGGCGCCATCAGCCACAAATAACTCAAAGGAATTTACGATTATGGCAACTGAAATGATCACCCTTGAAATCAACGGTAAGACCGTTGAAGTTCCGAAGGGCACCTCGATCCTCAATGCGGCCAAGGCGGCTCACATCAAGATTCCCACGCTGTGCTATCACCCGGATCTCAAGCCGAGCGCCAGCTGCGGCATCTGCGTGGTGCGCCAGCTCGTGCCGAGCCGCAATCCGGCGGATAACGGCAAGTTCGTGCCGTCGCCGAAGCTCCTCCGCGCGTGCTGCACGGAAGCGACGCCCGGGATGAAGATCCTCACGCACGATCCCGATATCGTGCAGGTGCGCCGCACGGTGTTGGAGCTCATCCTCGCGAACCATCCCTCGGACTGCCTCCAGTGCCCGCGTTCGGGTTCCTGCGAGCTGCAGGCGCTCGCTGCCGACTTCGGCATCCGCGACATCCCGTTCCCGAAGGAAGTGATCCACCACGACTGCGATACGTCCACGCCCTCGATCGTGCTCAATCCCGACAAGTGCATCAAGTGCGGCCGTTGCGCCGAGGTGTGCCAGGAGATGCAGAACGTGTGGGCGCTCGAATTCATCGGCCGCGGCGAAAAGACCGTCATGCAGCCCGCCGCCGGCGTCAAGCTCGCCGACTCGCCCTGCATCAAGTGCGGCCAGTGCTCCGCGCACTGCCCCGTGGGCGCCATCTATGAGAACGACGAGACCGCCAAGGTGTGGGCCGCGCTTCAGGATCCGGAAAAGACCTGCATCGTGCAGATCGCGCCGGCCGTGCGCGTGGCCGTGGGCGAAGCGTTCGGCAAGAAGCCGGGCGAGCTCACCACCGGCAAGATCTACGCCGCGCTCAAGATGCTCGGCTTCGACAAGGTGTTCGATACGAACTTCTCGGCCGATGTCACGATCATGGAAGAAGGCACCGAGTTCATCGAGCGCTTCACGAAGGGTGGAAAGCTTCCGCTCATCACGAGCTGCTGTCCGGCGTGGACCGACTGGATGGAAAAGTATGCGCCTGACTTCACGGAGAACTTCTCCACGGCGAAGAGCCCGCAGCAGATGCTTTCCGCGCTCGCGAAGAGCTACTGGGCGGAGAAGAACGGCGTTGAGCCGAAGAAAATCCACGTGACTTCGATCATGCCGTGCACCGCGAAGAAGTACGAAATCTCCCGCGACGAGTACATGGCCGCATCGGGCGTGCAGGATACGGACGTGGTGCTCACCACGCGTGAACTCGCCCGCATGATCAAGGCCGCCGGCATCGACTTCGAGTCGCTCCCCGATGAGAAGGCGGACGATCTGCTCGGCTCCTACACGGGCGCCGGCACGATCTTCGGCGTCACGGGCGGTGTGATGGAAGCCGCGCTCCGCACGGCCTATTGCATCATCACCGGCGAGGCGCAGCCTCCGGCGCTCGAATTCCAGGCCGTGCGCGGCATGGACGGCGTGAAGGCCGCGACGATCGACATCAAGGGCACGAAGGTGAATGTGGCCATCGCGCACCAGATGGGCAACGTCGAGCAGGTGCTCGACCAGGTTCGTGAAGACCTCAAGGCCGGCAAGAAGCCGCGCTACGACTTCATCGAAGTCATGGCGTGCCGCGGCGGCTGCATCGGCGGCGGCGGCCAGCCGTGCCTTGCGACGGATGCGGTGCGCGCGCTCCGCACGGCCGGTCTCTACACGGACGATGAAAAATCGACGCTCCGCATGAGCCACCTCAACCCCGAAGTGACGGCCCTTTACAAGGACTACCTCGGCAAGACGGCGGCGCAGGGCGGCGAGAAGGCCGAAAAGCTGCTCCACACGCACTACAAGAAGGAAGACGTCTACACGTTCGCCTAAGGCGAGAGGGTACCGTTTCCCGGTACGATGCGCGGCTCGGGTTCGCTCCGGGCCGCGCATTTCTTGTGAGGAGAGAGAGAATGCACGCAAGTTTGTCCGATATCGTTGCCGATGTGGCGGCCAATTCCATCGAGGCCGGCGCGGCCAAAATCAATGTGAGCGTCATTGAATCGGAGGGGATGATCACGCTCTCGGTGGTCGATAACGGAAAGGGCATGCCCCCGGAAATCGTATCCCGCGCCTTCGATCCGTTCTATACGGAACCCGGCAAGCACGACAACCGCAAGATCGGCATGGGCCTCCCGTTCGTCAAGCAGACGTGCGATGCCTGCGGCGGCACGGTGACGTTGACGAGCGAGCCTGGCGTGGGAACGACGCTCGTCTGCACATTCCAGGCGGATAACATCGACCTTCCGCCCATGGGCAGCCTCCCCAATGCGATTCTTTCCCTCTTCAATTTTGAAGGCGACTTCGATTTGGTGTTTCGCCACCACAGGAACGGCGAGGAGTATGAAATTTCCCGCCGTGACCTGCAGGATGCCGTTGGCGGCTTCGAAACCATCGAGGGACTGTCCCTCGCCAAGGAATTTCTGGAGAGCCAGGAAGAGGCGCTTTAACGCGTCGAGGGCGTGAGCGCGCCGAGCGCGAGCGAGGCGGCGAATTGCGAGAGCGGGGAGGTGACAAGCCCCACGCCTTCGCGTTCGGCCGCCGCCTTCATGTCGTCCGGCACCGGGCGGTTGTGGCAGAGCACGATCACTTCGATGCCGGCGAGCGTGCAGACGGCGATGGCGTTGAGGTGGTTCTGAATCGTGACGAGTACGGATTCGTCGCCGCAATGCCCCATGACGTCCGAGAGGAGGTCCGAGGTATAGGCGGCTGTGATTTCGGCATCGGGATTCGCCACGATCACCGTGCCGTTGACTTTATCGACCACGTCTTGAAAGGTCATCTTTCGTTCTTTCTCGTAAAGGTTAGAAACGCGTAAGCCGCGGGGAGAGGCGCGTTGCGTGCGCAGCGAAAATCGCCTTGAGCCCCGCAATGGAAAATTCGCCTTCCGCTTCCGTCCACACGCGCGCGACATCGGCAAGGTTGTGGGCGTCGGACGAACGAGTGGCGGCGTATCCCTCGATGCGGGGCAGCCACGCGGCGGCATCCGCCGTGCGGCTCAACTCCACGGCATCGAAGAACTTGCCGCCGCCCGGTTGCATTTCGGAAGCGACGAGCGGTTCGGGAATCGCGCCGAGCGCGCCGAACACGGAATGGTTTGCGCGATCGACGTGCGCGGCGATGTAGAGGCCGCCGAGCTCGTGTACCTTGGTGGCGGTTTCGGGGATTGTGCGGCGGCAGCCCATCGCGAGGATGCGCCACTCCATTTCCACGATGTCGTCGTCCCAGGTCACAACGGGCTGGTCGCCGAACGTCTCGGGATCGTTCACGCGCTTGGGCATCGCGGCGTACACCCAGTCGGTGAGCGCGAGCGCCTGTTCGGGGGTGTCGAAAAGGGCGAGCGTATGGACTTCTTCCGCAGTCTGAACCTCCATGCCGAAGAGGCACGGGAGCCCCGCCCGGCGTGCACACTCGGCGATGGCGGGGGTGTTGCGGGCGGACTGGTGGTCCGTAAGCGCAATGCCGTTCATGCCTGCGGCAAGGGCGCACGTCACGATTTCGGAAGGCGCCATTTCGAGGTTCGCGCAGGGGCTGAGGCAGCTGTGGATGTGGAGGTCGAATTTCACGTTCAATATTATAGCAGAACCCGTTTCGTTTTGGTATAATAATTCTACCATGAAAACGGGGTGAAAAGACAAGGTGGAATGGGATTGTTCCGGCCAAGCGATTTTGATATAATACCTCATCATGAATATTGCAGATATTGTCAAGACTTTGGATGGCACCCTGGTCGCAGGCGGCGAATCTGACCGCACCGTCGGTACGGTGGTGGCCAACGACCTCATGAGCGATGTGCTCCTCAACGACGGAGACGACATTTTGCTGCTCACCTCGCTGGCTTCGGATCAGGCGATTCGTACGGCGAACATCGTGGGCGCGATGTGCGTGGTGGTGCACAATGCGAAGCCGTTGCCGCAGACGATGTGCCAGGTCGCCGATACGCTTGGCATTCCGCTCGTCAGTTCGCCGCTTTCGAAATATGAAAGCTGCGTGCGCGTACACGAATTCCTCACACACGAGGCGTAAGCGGCAGAAGGGGGAACGGCGCGACGATGGATCATACGCCTACCATTCTCATTGGCGGCGAGAGCCGTAGCGACGACCAGATTCTGGCCGCCCATCTCCGTAAGCCCGCGCGTCACGCGGAAGAGAAGGCGCTGCCGAGTGCCGATGGTTCGGAACCGCTTGTCATCATGGAACTGCTGCAGCGATTGCGCGTGAAGGATGTGATGCGCGATCACGACATCATCTCCGTGGTGCGCACCGATACGATGCATTTCGCGCAGAACCTGATGAAGCGCAACCATATCTCGGGCGTGCCCGTGTTGGAGGGAAAACGCCTCTTCGGCATCGTTTCGATCAACGACATCATCCTCGCGCTTGAAGGCGGGTGGATCGGCGAGCCTTGCCAGAAGCACATGGCGACGAACCTCGTGGTGCTCGAAGAGGATATGCCGCTCGCGTTTGCAATCAAGTGTTTTGACAATTACATCTTTGGCCGATTCCCCGTTCTCAACAAGGATCGCGACCTCGTGGGGATTGTCTCGAAGCGCGATGTGATGCGCGTGTTGATGCGTGAGCTCACAAATGAGCTTGCGCGGCTCGAAGGGCGCAGTGGTGCGCCCGCCGCAGCGGTTTCAGAGTCGAAGTCGGAAGGTTCCCTGCCGTATTATTCCATGCGCCAGTTTGTGATCGTTCGTAACGATCTCTCCAATGCCGGAAAGGCGGCAAACGAAATCAAGAAGATGCTCAACGATGCGGGCGTCAACAAGAAGATCGTGCGTCGTGTGGCCGTTGCCGCCTACGAGCTTGAAATCAACATTTGCATCCATTCGCTTGGCGGCGCGATAACATTCATTCTCGACCGTCAGAAGGCGACCGTTGTCGCCAAAGACAAGGGCCCTGGCATCAAGGACGTCGAATGGGCTTTGAAGGACGGCACGTCGACGGCGAACGACTGGATTCGCTCGATGGGTTTTGGCGCGGGGATGGGGCTCTCGAATTCCAAGCGTGTTGCCGATTCCTTCGATATCAAATCAACGGTTCCAACGGGTACAACGGTTCTCTGCGAGTTCAATCTCACTTCGGATCCTTCCCGAAAAGCGGGGGCCTAACGCCATGGTGCAGGTGCCTCATCTCGTTCTCGAAGCCATCTATGGCGGCGTACCGAACAATGCCGTCGATAATTTGTCGCTGCTGGCCGAACTCGTTGGTTCCGACCGCGCGGCATCGATTGTGAAGTCAACGGGTTTTGCCACACGGCGCGCCATGGCGCCCGGAAGGACGGTTTTCGATCTTCTGCTTCCCGTTGCCCGCGCGGCGCTTCGCGGTGTCGATCTTGCCACGGTGGGGGGGATTGTTGTCGTTTCGTTTTCCGCACCCGAACGGTTTCCGGCGCTTGCGATTCGCTTGCAGGCGGCGTTGGGGCTCGGGGCCGATGTCGCGGCCCTCGATCTGGCTCTCGCCTGCGGTGGCTATCCTTACGGTTTGCTCGTTGCGGGGCAACTTGCGGCGGCGACGGGAAAACGCATTCTGCTCTTGGATGGCGATGTTCAGAGCGCGCATGTCTCTGCGGCCGATCCCGCGACGCTTGCGGTGATGAGCGATGCGGCAACGGCAACGCTTGTCTCGGCGCCTCCTGCGGCGGCTCCCGCCTCCTTCGCGTTTTATACCGACGGTACGGGTGGCGATGTGCTCCGCTGCGGCGCCGATGGTAAAATCAGGATGGACGGCTTCGGCGTTTTCCGGTTTGTCTCGGGGCCCGTTGCCACGTTCCTGCGAAAGACCCTTGAGGGGCAAGTGCCGCCCCGGCTCTTCGTGCCGCATCAGGCGAATCTCTATATGATCCGCCAGTTGGCAAAGGCGCTTCAATTGGAAACGGCGCTTCTAACGAGCGGCGAGCGCTTTGCAAATCCCGGCTCCTGCTCCGTGGCGCTTACGCTCGCGGCGCATCCCGAGGCGACGGGCCGCGCTTTCCTCGCCGGTTTCGGCGCGGGCCTCGCGGCCGCGGCGGCGTTCGTGGAGCTTACGCCCGCCTGCCGCCGGAACGTCTTTGAAGTGGATGTTCTCTCCGATTCGGCCGAACTCAAGCCGTGTGCCGTTCAAACCTCGCTCGGAGCTTTGATGCGTCAATGAAACCGATGGACGATTTTTTGCTCTTTGCGGCCGAGGTGCTCGGCGTTCCCCCCGGTACGCTCACGCCGGCAACCGCCTACGGTTCATTGCCGGCCTGGGATAGCATCATGCACCTGCGGCTCGTCATGGAAACGGAAGCGCGGTATGGTTCGTCCATCCCGCTCGAAGTCGTCCCCGCGCTGCACACGCTCGCGGATTTTGCGCCCTATGTGGTGAAGGCATGAAAATCGCCGTTCTCGGAAATGTGACGCTCGACTTCTTCGCGCAGGATTTCCGCCGCGCGGGGCACGAAGTCTATCTCGCGCCCGGGTTTGATACGTGGCGTGCGGCGGCGCTCGATCGCGCGAGCGCGTTGCATCGGTTCGCCCCCGAGGCGGTTCTGCTCGTGCTTGACGGCCTTGATCCGGCCGGCGGCGTGAATCTCCTCCGCGCGCAATTTCCGTCCGCGCGCATCGTGGCGCCGGATTTGGCGGCGCTTTCCGCCGAAACGGCGGGCTTTTGGGACGAGCGCATGTGTACGCTCGCCGCGATGCCGTTTTCGCTGCGCGGCGTGAAGGCGATCGAGGACGAGTTCTTTTTCCTTCTCGATGCGTCCCCGAAGAAGATTCTCGCTCTCGATGCGGATAATACGCTCTGGCGCGGCATCATTTCGGAGGATGGCGCGGCAAACGTTACGCCCTACGCGGCGTTTCAAGAAGGGGTGCTCGCCTTGCGCGCGCGCGGCGTTCTGCTCGTTCTCCTTTCGAAGAACGATCCGCCTGCCCCCGAGGCGCCCGTCACGCTGGCTTTTGCGCGTGAGGATATGCCGCTTGCGCTCGCCGATTTCGCCGATGTACGCGTCAATTGGGAGATGAAGCCCGGAAATCTGCTTGCCGCATGCCAAACGCTCAATCTCGGCGTCGATTCGGTTGTCTTTGTGGACGATAATCCCGTGGAGCGTGCGCAGATGAAGGCGCTTCTGCCGATGGTCGCCGTACCGCCGTTCCCCTCCGATCTGATGGCCCCCGCGACCTTTCTGCGTCGGCTCGATGCGGCCTATTTTTCGGGTGTTGGCGCAACGGCCGAAGACCGTGCCCGCGCGGGCATGTACGCCGCCGAAGCCGCCCGGCGCGATCTCGCTTCAACGGCCGCAACGCTATCGGACTATCTTGACTCTCTGAAGCTCGTCTGCTCGCCTTCGCGGGCCACCCCCGCCGACGTGCCGCGCCTCGCGCAGATGGCGGGAAAGACGAATCAGTTCAATGCCACCACGCTGCGCCGTACGGCCGAGGATTTCACGGCGCTCCTTGCCGATTCCGATAAGCGCGTGTGGGTGTTTCGCCTCGCCGATACGCTTGGCGAAATGGGCCTCGTCTGCTACGTCGTCTTCGACCTCAAACGCGCCGCCCTCACCGATTTCGTGATGAGCTGTCGTGCCATGGGGCGCACCCTCGAACAGTTCGCCTTGAATCACGTGCGCGCCGAACTCGCGCGAGAAGGCCTGTCTCTCAACGGCATCGACTGTACGACAACAGCCAAAAACGCCCCGTTCCGAGAATTCCTGAAGACGCTCGATCTCACGTGCCCCGAGCCGCTCCCCACGCACGTGAAGCCCTTGTCAGGCGCCTCCCCCGCGCCATGACGGCGCCTTCGCCGTCGAGCCGGGTTATCATTTACGAGGTGGGCCGCTCTGCATGTTAGCGGAGACGAGATGCTCAACGGTGGCGCAGGGTGTCTTTGTCGAAGGTGTCGACGTCGCGCCAGAAGCGCTTGATGCCGCTGAGGGGTTTGGCGATTTGCGGGGGTGGAGGCGGGGCTTCGGTTTCGGGGCGCACCGTGAAGGGGGCGCAGCCGTAGAACCAGTCGCCGTCGGTGGTGCGGAGAACATAGCGGCCGGCGGGGAGGTTGACGCGGAGTTTCGTGGTGCCGGCCTCGACTTTCTGGCGGAAGGTCACGATCGGTTTCCCGTCTTTCGTGTGCAGGCAGTATTTGAGCGCGGAGAGGTCGAGATGCGCGGGATTCGCCGTCTTCACTTCAAGCGTGGTCGTGCGGTCGGCAAAGACGTTCGCTTTCGTGAGCGTGAGTTCGGCGACCAGTTCACGGCGGGCGAGCTTGCGGATCTGCTCTGGGGCGAGCGGTGCCGAGTAGAGGCGCACGTCGTCGAGGTCGAGGGCGATTTCGCGTTCTTCGGGGCGTCCACCAAGGAAGAAGACTTCAGTATTCGGCGGAAAGGCGATGAGGCTTGTGAGGGCGAGGCGCTTGCCGCCGACGGTATCGGCCGTCGTCTCGGGCCGGCCGTCGAAATAGAGATGGCTTTCGTCGTTCTCCCACGTGAGGGCAATAGCGCGCCATTCGTCGTGCGGGCGGTCGTCCCACGGCGCGCGCACCCAGCAGGTGAACGTGCCGCGGGCGGGAACGAGGTTCCCCTGGGCGGCGTAGGCGAGCGTAGGCGCCGAGGCCCCCGTCGTGAGGCGGAGGGCCTGGCCGCGATGGCCGTCCGTGAAGGCGAGACCTTTCGCCTCGCGCGGAAGGGCGCTGCCGCTCGCTTTTTCGGCGCCGGGGAGGCCGTCGAAGGATGCGGAAAAGAGAAGCTGCGTTGTGGTGTTCGCCGCCTGAACGGCCGGCGCGGCGGGGCATGAACTTGCCCGCGCGGGGCGCGCGAGGCCGGCGAGCAGGGCGCGGCGGCGCGGGTTGTCGGCGGAGGGCGCGAGATGGCGGCCCGTATCGGCAGAGTGTTCCACGCTCCAGCCCGCCCATTCGCGGAAGGCGTGATAGGTCCAATCCCACCCGTATTCTTCAAACACCGAAATGCAGTCCGCAATATACCGATCGGCCCCTTCGGCCCAGGCGATGGCGCTGAATTCGCCCACGTAGATGCGGGCGTTGTGCTTCTGCTGGAAGGCGAGGACGGGGGCGAGGCAGGCCTTGATGTAGTCACGGTTCCAACCCTTGGCGGGGTCGGGATATTTCGCGCGCGGGTAGTCGTCGTTTGCGGCGTGCACGCCCTGGTGGGTGAAGGCGAAGGGCTGGTACATGTGCACCTGGTAGATGACGTTGTCCATCGCCAGGGGCGAGAGGTAGGTGTAGGCGGGGGCGCTATCCCAGCCGTTCGACTCGATGATGATCGGGGTGGCGGGGTCGATGGCGCGCACGGCTTCGGCGGCGCGGCGCTGAACGTCCCAATAGCCGAGGCCCTCGGGAGAGCGCTCTTGCTGTTCGGGTTCGTTGATGAGGTCGTAGCCGTAGATTTCGGAATGGCCTTTGAAGCGGGTGGCAATCCATTTCCAGCAGGTGATGAAATGGTCGGCCCATGTGGCATCGTGGAACATGTTCATCTCGCCGCCGCTGCGCCCCCCCGGCGGTACGTGCAGGTCAACGACGATGCGAAGGCCGTATTTCCGCGCCCAGGGCAGAACGTCGTGTTCAAGATGGTCGAGCTTGCCGGTGAGCCAGCGGTCGAAGTCGGCGAGGTCCTGATTCGCGTTCTGGGCGCCCCAGTCGCGGATCATCTGGTAGCGGGCGAGCGTGGCGCCCCAGGCGTGGAGCGTGCGGAAATCGTCCTCTTTGCATTTCCCGCCGGGCAGCATCACGCCGCGGAGAACCGGCAGCTGGGCGACGCGCGCGGGATAGGATACGCGATAGTCGCCGTTCACGCGCGGATACAGGTCGGTCAAAGCAAACACGCGCAAGGTCGAAAGGTCGAATACGACCTTGCCGCTCGAACTCTGGAGCCCGAGGATGAGGCGGACCTTTGAAAGGGGACGATCGGGCGTATTGTCGCAGACGGAGATGAGCTGCGAAGGGAAGTCGCCTGTTCGCGAGCGCGTGTTCGGCCAATGCTGTTCGCCCGTTTTGGGGTCCGTGTAGTTGAACATGAACTTGAGGCCGTTCCAGCGTTCGGTTGGCACGGTGATGCGCTCGCCCGCGGCGCGGATTTCGGCGCCGAAGCACTTGCCGCTGAAGGCGGAGAGGTCGAGTTCCGCGACGGCGCTCCCGCCCGTCCGCTCCGATCCGGCCGGAACGTCGACGGTGAGGAACGAG
Source organism: Kiritimatiellia bacterium (assembly GCA_045617985.1). Classification (GTDB taxonomy): domain Bacteria; phylum Verrucomicrobiota; class Kiritimatiellia; order RFP12; family UBA1067; genus RUG572. The sequence continues at coordinate 3,132 of JAZLJP010000009.1, read as the reverse complement.
CCTTCGATGCGCGCAAAGCGCGAAAGCTCCCACTTCACCTGCTTGAGATCGAGCGCGGCCGATCCGGCCGTTGCGCAAAGAAGGGCCGTGACAAGGACAAGGCGATTGAACAGCTGATTTTTCATGACCCTATTATATCATAAGCTTCATGATTGTGCTATAATACCCCTTGCAAAAGAAGGATGGAACGATGGAACTTTCTCGAAAGCGTTTTCTTGGCTTGACCGCCGGTGCCGTTGGCGCGCTCGGGCGGCTTGGGGCTGCGCTGCCGGCGCGGGGCAAGGCGATTGCGCCGTTGAAGGTGACGACGGTGAAAATCGCGGCGGGAGCCGCGGCGCCGTTTCGTGCCGTGCAGGTGAGCGATACGCATCTCGTGCGCGTGGATAAGCGCGACGACGCGCGCAAGCAGCAGCTTGCCGCGGGGCGGTGCTATTTCACGCTGGCCGAGCACTATCTCGACGAGGCGATGCGCCTGGCGCGCCCCGAGGACCTTCTCCTTCACACGGGCGACATGATCGATTTCGTGAGCGAGGCGAACCTCGACCTCGCCGGGGCGCATTTCGCGTCGCGCGATTGGTTCGTCTGCGCCGGCAATCACGAGTTCAGCCGTTTCGTGGGCGAGGCGAAGGAAGACGCCGCCTACAAGGCGGGCTCGTTTGAAAAAGTGCAGGCGGCCTATCCGAACGACCTTGCTTTCGCAAGCCGCGTCGTCAAGGGCGTCAATTTCGTCGCGCTGGACAACGTCTACTACAATGTGACGGAAGCGCAGCACACGGCGTTTGAAAAGGAGATCGCAAAGGGGCTCCCCATCGTGCTTCTCTGCCACGTGCCGTTCTACGGGCCTGCGCTCTACGACTACGTGATGAAGGCGACGAAAAACAAATGCGCCTATCTCATCGGTGCGCCGCGCGCCTGCACGGATGCCTATCTCGGCGAGAAGGATTCGCCGGACGCCTGGCGGTGGCGCGGCGCGCAGCAGCGCACGGACAGGCCCACGGCCGACTTCATCGCCTGGCTCAAGGCGCAGAAGCTCCTCAAGGGCATCCTTGCGGGCCACTTGCATCACAGTTTTGCCGAGCGCTTCTCGCCCACGGCGATGCAGTATGTGTGCGGCGGCAACTATCGGGGCGAGGCGCAGGTGATTGAATTCGCTTAATGAAACGGACGGTGAAAATGAATCTGAAAGTCTTGAGTGCAGGCAGGGATTGACCCGGGCGGGGAGATGTGTTACACTTAACGAGCAGCAAGGAAAAGGAGTGAAGTTATGGATTTGTCGAAACGGTCGTTTTTGAAGCTCTCCGGCGCGATGGCGCTGGGGGCGTGTTTGCCCACGTTCGCGGCGGAGGCGCCGGCGAAAGTGAAGGCGCTCATGGGTGTGCAGCTCTATTCGATTGGCGCGTACATTCGGAAGAACGGGCTTGAAAAGACGCTCGTGGAGCTCGCGCAAATCGGGTTCAAGGGCGTGGAGTTCCAGGTGCATTTCGGCCTCAAGCCGGCCGAGATCAAGCGGATGCTGGGCGCGGCGGGGCTTGCCGCTGCGGGGTCGCACGTGCCGTGCCGCGACTTCGGGCCCGAGCGCATCAAAGCGGCGTGCGAGTTCCATCTCGGCTACGGCAACAACCTCCTCATCTGCGCGGGCGACGGCAACTTCCCGCGTCCGGGAGAGGACGTGGACGAATTCCTCAAGCGCCTCGTCGAACACTACAATCGCGGCGCGGAACTCGCGGCGAAATACGGTTGCCGCATCGGCCTCCACAACCATCGCCATGAATTCGATCTCACGCTGAAGGACGGTACGACCTACTGGGACTACTTCTTCTCGCACGTGGGCGAGAAGGTGTGCATGGAGCAGGACGTCGGCTGGACCACCTGCGCGGGCGTCGACCCGTGCGAGCAGTGGCGCAAGTACCCGCATCGGTCGATCACCTTCCACGCGAAGGAAGACAACGGCTGGAAGAAGGGGATCAACGGGCGCAATGTGAAGAAATTCGATGGCATCCTCGGCCGGCCGGCGCAACCGGGCGGGCGGGGCGTGGATTGGGATAAAGTGGCCGCCGCCGCCGACCGGGACGGCATCAAGTGGTGGATCATCGAATGCGAGAAGCACTTCAACTCGCTCGACGTGGTGCGCCAATCGTTCGCCTTCCTGCATGGGAAGGGCCGTTGCTAGTTTGGAAGGGCGGGATGCGGCGGGATTTTCGCCGTCGTTCCGTTCGATGCGAAAGGTCGAAAATCCCAATTCACAACGTGCCGATTTTTTGATATAATATCTGACCCTATGGGCGAGTTAGAAGAAACAAGCGAGCTTCGTCTTGATTTCACGAAGCTGGAAAAAGTCGGTAAGCAAGTTGCCGATACGCGCGCGGCCGGTACGGCGGCGTGCGATCCCGGTGTCATTCCCGTGGCCGTTCAGAATGCGGATACGAAGGAAGTGATTCTCGTGGCGTATACGAATGAATACGCGATGAAGGAATCCTTCGCGAAGCGGAAGCTGATTCTCTGGTCTACGAGCCGCAACAAGTTGTGGTTCAAGGGCGAGACGAGCGGTGAGACGTTCGACCTTCTCGAGGCCTACGTCAACTGCGAGCAGAATTCGCTTCTCTACATCGTGCGCCCGTGCCGGGGCGGCATCTGCCACACGAAGAACAAGGCCGGTGCGCCGCGGAACTGCTACTACCGCAAGATCGATTTCGAAACGTTCAAGCTCGTGTTTGTCGATCCGTAACGATGGTCGTTTGAAAGATCTCAGTTGAACAAAGAAAAAGGTAACAAAGAATGAATATCCTCATTGGTATCCTCTATGTTGTTGAAGTGATCGTTTGCTTGCTCCTGGCGGGGGTCGTGATGCTTCAGAAGCCGAAAGAAGGCGGCCTTGGCGGGTTGGCCGGCGGCGGTATGGGCGAAGCCGTGTTCGGTGCCGATGCCGGCAACGTGTTGATCAAAACGACGATTTGGCTCGGGTCGATCTTCCTCGTCAATACGCTCATTCTCGCGCGTTTGACCTCGACGGCGCATTCGGGTTCGGTGATGGAGGAAGTGAAGCCCGCAGCTCCCGTTCAGCAGCAGATGCCGGCAATGCCGGCGGCTCCCGCTCCGGCCGCCCCTGCGGCGAAACCCGCAGCTCCCGCTCCT
>JAZLJP010000008.1:0-4922 GCA_045617985.1 Kiritimatiellia bacterium | reverse complement strand
GTGCCGGGTCCGTATGTGGGCAATTGGGACGATCCGCTTGTGGTGCTCCATGATCTGCAGACGCGCCGCGGACTCGCCGTGGGCAATGAGACGGCGGGCGTGATCAAGCGCACGTCGACATTCGAAGGCGGCCACGCGCTTCGCGCGGGCGTGACGATGCCGAACGATCCGCATCCCTTCCGCCGGTGGCTGAAACCGGGCGAGTCCTGGACGAGTGCGGCGGTGTTCACGGTTCCCTTCGCCGAGGAAAGCGACCCGCAAGCCGTGGTGAACGGCGCGGTGAGCGACTACGTGCGGAAGTACATGGGCGTGCATGTCGCAAAACTCGCGCACCGGCCCACGCTCGTCTATGCGAACTGGGAACCGTTCGCCTCGCGGAGCGACGAACGGACTTGCAACGAGCTTGTCGACGCGGTGGCGGACTGCGGCGGTGAGGAATTCCTCCTGGATGCGATCTGGTATGTGAACCGCCATCAGGCGAAAGCGCGGTCGACCGACTTCCAGCATTTCTGCGGCGACTGGATTGTCGACGCGAAGAAGTTCCCGAACGGACTGAAACCGCTCTTCGACCATGTGCGGGCGCGCGGGATGCGTCCGGGCCTTTGGTTTGCGCTCGCGTCGACCGACTTCACGAGCGAGGTGTATCTCGCCCATCCCGAATGGCACGTGAAGGACGCGTGCGGGAAGTCCACCTACCTCCACACGTCGATGGGCGAGTCGCGCGCGATCGTCACGATGTGCCTGGGCACCGACTGGTACAACTACATCCGCGATACGATCGTTTCGGCCGTGAAGGAACACGGCCTCGCCTATGTGAAGCTCGACCTGACGATCGCCGCAAGCGCCTACATCTACCGGGCGGAGCACAGCGGCTGCTACGCGACGAACCATCCCGGCCATCGCGACCGCGCGGAGTCGTTCGATGTCATCTACGCGCGCTGTCTGCAGCTCTTCGACGAACTCCATGCGGTGGCGCCGGATCTCTATGTGGACTGCACGTTCGAGACGGCGGGCAAGCTGCAGTTGATGGACTACGGCATCGCCCGCCATGCTGACGGCAACTGGCTTTCCAACATCTCGGGTACGCGCGCGAATGGCAATCTGCGGATGCGCTCTTACGCCTGGGGCCGTACGCCGGCTCTCCCGGCGTCGTCGCTCGTGATTGGCAATCTGCGGATGGACGCCCCCACGCATCTCGTCGACTACAAGTCGCTCATGGGGGCGTTCCCGATGATGCTCGGCGATCCGCGTAAGTTATCCCCGGCCGCGCGCGCCGAATTCAAGCGGCTCGCCGATTGGGTGAAGGGCGTTGAGGCAAGGCACCGCATCATGCTCTTCCGCCAGGACCTTGCCGGCTTCGGCGAGCCGGGCGAGGGCCGGTGGGACGGCTACCAGCGCATCAACACTGAAACGAAGTCGGGCGGTCTTGTGGGCGTCTTCCGCCAGAACGCCGCCGAGGCGTCGCGCCAGGTGACGGTGCGAGGCCTCGATCCCGCCGCGCGCTATGCGGTCATGCGCAGTCCGGAGGAAAAACCGTTCGCCACGCTCGCCGGCGCCGAACTCGCCGAGAAGGGCTTCCGCGTCGAATTCGCGAATCGTCAGGACGGCGAACTCTTCGAAATCCGCCGCCGCTAAACAGAGTACCAGCCAGTTGTCACGCCTCGATCGATTTGGGGGCGAGAAGGGAATCAATGACGTTGATCATTTTGATGCCGTCGAAGTTTGCGGGCGGATCGCGGTCAAGGGTCAGCAGGGTTTGGGGATGGTTGTCGCGGATGGCCTTGAGCGGCTCGAACTCGCGCTTGAGGGTCGTTGTGACGACTTTGATGACGTCTTGGTCACACCATTGGGCGAGCCAGTTGGTGAATATTGGGCGGGCTATTTTTGTTGTATGCATATAAGAAATCCTTGCTTTAGCCTTCGAGAAGCGGAGGTCTGAGAGCAATGCCGTCAATTGCCTGGATGTACTTTGGAGTGGATGTCATCAAAAAAGGAGGCGGTTCATCACATGTCAGCCATTGAAAGCCCGGCGAACGATACGTTCCGTTTCCGCAAATCCGGATTCTTGCGCAGGAATGCCTCGGTTTTCATTTCCAGCGTTTTGAGATCGATTCGCATGCCCTCGCGCTTGATTTCGAATATGTCAAGTCGATTGCCGAGTTCGTCTTCGCAGATGAGATCGATCTCGTTTTCACCCTTTCGATCCCACCAGGAACCGATTTTCGTGTAACGTTTAGCCTCCATAAACTTCTGCCGAAAATATCCCTCAAGCGCCAAGCCGGAGAAGGTCTCGTAATCTCGGTGTAGAAAATCCGCCAACACGTCGAATCGCTTGAGTTCAATGAGATCGGCGTGCTTGAAGATGAACCGGAACCAGAATGCGAAGAAATTGTCCTGGATTCGATAGCGGCACGACTTGTTGACATTGGTCTCGAATATTGGCTGGTGTTTTCGCACGAGCGAGTACGTCTCTTCCAGTCTCGTTAGGTGACCGCCGATGCTCATGCCGACAATCTGCTCGATCTCGTTTCGAGTCGTTACTCCGCGCGCGAGAGCGGACATGATTGAAAAATAGGTCCCATACTCTTTGCCGAACTCTTGTACCAGCACACCTTTACCTTCATCGAAGAAATAGGAATGTTCACACATGATGCCGTCGATCATCCGCTCCTTCGTCACATTGCCACGATCCATCAACTCCTCGACATAACGCGCCACTCCCCCCGTGAAGGTCCAGAGCGCCAAAATGTCTTCATTTGTGGCTTGCGGACTGTACTCGCGCAGAATGGTCTTCATGACTGGCAGGGCAAATGGTTCCACCTTCATGTGCGAGGTACTGCGCCCGTAAAGCGGCTGTCCGTCCTCGAAGAACAACCTGTTCATGAGCGTATTGACACTTCCGCAGACGATTAGATTCATCTTTGACTCGGCATGATAGGCGTCCCAATGTTCCTGCATCTCTCCGAAGATTCCAGGCTCCACATGCCAGAACTCCTGTAATTCATCAATCACCAATGTGAATGGCCGTTTAAGCGACTCTTGCATCAGGATTTTGAAGAGTTGGCCAAATCGAATCCCTTGTCCATAGACTGAAATGCCCAACATCTCTCGCGCCTTTTCCAGAAAATCCTGGCATTGATCCGCTTCGGATCGTCGTGTAACCAGAAAATAGAGATAGGGCTCGTCCTCCATTGCATGTTTGATGAGTTGTGTCTTGCCAATTCGGCGCCGGCCGGAGACGACAGTCATTCTTGCGCCACAGTTCTGCCGTGCTCTCTCCGATCGAAGATAAGAAATCTCTTGTGCTCTATCGAAGAATTTCATTTGATTTCTCTAAGTTTATAAATTATCGTTGCAACGACCATTTCTGCAACCACGGTTGCAAGATAGATTACCAAAATAAATTCCTTCTGTCAATTGTTAAAATGCCATGTGCGGGCTGTTTTGGTGCGAGAATAAATCGCGTGGGAATCGCGTGGGGACAGACCCCATGGGATTCGCAGTTCGGAGGAAAAACCGTTCGCCACGCTGACTGGCACCGAACTCGCCGAGAAGGGCTTCCGCGTCGAATTCGCGAATCGTCAGGACGGCGAACTCTTCGAAATCCGCCGTCAATCGGGGCGTTGAGGGCATGACCTTGGAAAATCGTGAGTTTGGTACGCAATTTACCTTGGATTTCCGTGACTTCATACCTGTTTTAACCTTGGATTTCCGTGACTTGCACTTGTCTTGATACCGCTAAATTTACTAAAATATGCGCGTTGCCGGTAAAAGGAATGCGTAAAATCATTAGCATCCCATAGGCACAAAATCGTTGAGCCTATGGGATACTAATGAATCTGATCAGAGTATGTTTTTGACGGTCAGGACAATGCCGATTGCGAGAAACAAGATGCCCGTTACAAGGCGAAGATGCTTCTCGAAAACAGTAAGACGGTTGAATAAAGTGCCGACCTTGCGGAAACCACAGGCGAAGAGCGCGGCAACGGCGACGATGGGTAATGCGGATGCGACGCCGAACGCAAGCGGCAGAAGGACGGGCGAGTTGCGATTAAGCGCCAGCGGAATCAGCGATCCGAAGTAGAGCGCGGCGGATGTCGGGCAGAACGCGAGAGAGAAGAGCATACCCAGCAGAAACGCGCCGAGAAGTCCGCTTGAGCCGAGGCGGTTCTGCACGGCGGCGAGTCGTCCAGTCCCAACGGATGGCAACCGCACGAGGTCGAGCAGTACCGCCGCGACGATGACGAGCAACGGCCCCATGATGCGTCCCATGTGCTTTTGAAGCGCGTGGGAGAGTTCCGGCGCGGCGGTAAGACCCGCGACGAGTGCGGCGGCGATGCCGCAGTAGGCGGCGGCGCGTCCAAGGGCGTAGGCGAAACCGCCGAAAAGCGTACGCAGCGGCTTGAGGTCGCGGGATATGAAACTCGCGGCGGCGATGTTCGTCGCCAGCGGACAGGGACTGATGGCGCAGAGAATGCCCAGCCAAATCGCCGCGCACACGGAGGCGGTCAAGGTCATGGCAGGGATTCCTTTTCTATAACGGCGGCGACACCATCCTGGACATATTGCGTGAAGGCGGGTTCGTCGTGGACAAGCTGCCACACCTTGTCGAGCCGTTCGTATTTTTCTCCCTTCGCCACGACAACGGTGCGCGATGAGAGTTGGAAGTCGCGGACGAAATGCTCGTTCGCCGCTTCCTCAATGTTCACCGAGACAAAGCGAAGGCGTCCGGCGGCTATGTCATCCTTGAAATGCGCACCGACTGCGGCGCGGGCGAGCTGTTCGATCTTGTTGCACGTCATGCACCTTCGCGTTCCGTGGAAGTAATAGACGACGGTTTCGTTTTCGCTTGCCGTTGCTTCGGCGGGGACTTCCGTCGCGGTCTGTCGTTCGCGGAGAATCGGCCATGCGATGCCGAAGAG
>JAZLJP010000007.1:0-6784 GCA_045617985.1 Kiritimatiellia bacterium | reverse complement strand
AAATTTATGCGCGCAGCCGCAATTTTTCGCTTTACTTTCGTATACACATATATTATAATATATGTCTATGAAAAACAACCCTGCCGAAACGGCCCGTTCGCGCGCCGAAATCCTCGCCGAAATCGCCAGCCTGCCCCCGTCGGTGCAGGGCACGATCTCCTCCTACAAGAACACCCGGAAGAACGGGACGAGCGTCACGTACTACAACCTCCAGTACACCCGCAGGGGGAAGAACCACTCGTTCGCCATCCCCGTCGGCAAGGTCGCCGAGTTCAAGGCCGCCGCCGCCTCGGGGAAGAGGCTCCGGGAACTCGTGTCCGAGCTTTCGCTGTCAAGCGCCCGGGAGATCGCCTCGGCAGAATCCCCTCTAAAAAAAAACTCGCGCAGCTCGTCCTGAGCGGCGCCGCGAAGATACAGGCACTCGCCGACGCGGCGGCAGAGTCGGTCGAGCGCGACGGGATCGCCTGCACAAGCCAGTTCGAGCGGACCCTCTTCGACGAGATGAACGGGGTCTGCCGCGACCTCGTGGGGACGCTGCTCTCGTTGGAGGAGGCAACGGACGTCGACTACGACCCCGGGCGGAGCGAACGCAACGGGGGCCGCCACGAGAAGAGGATCGTCACGCTCTTCGGCCCGATCCGGCCGATCGGGCGAACCTACTACTACGACACGGAGAAGCACGAGGGGCACTGCCCCTTCGACGACCGCCTCGGGCTCGTCGGGCGATACACGCCCGCCGTCTGCGCCGAGGCCATGCGATACGCCGTCAACCATCCCTACGCCGACGCGGCCCGAGGGTTCGCCAGGGCCCATTCGTTCGCGCTCTCACCCGACGTCTTCATGGAGATCGTCAGGGCGCACGGCGAGAAGACGATCGCCTTCACGAAGGGCAGGACCCAGGGCGGGAAGGAAGACCTCAACGGACCGGCCGAGATAGTCTACGAGATGTCGGACGGGACGGGGTTTCCGCTCCGGAAGAAGCACACGTCGAAGGCCAGGGGGAGGAAAGGCCGCAAGGGGAAGTCGAAGACACGCGAGGTGAAGATGAGCGTGTTCTTCCAGGGGGGCGTCGACTCGGACAACGAGCCGTTCCGCAAGGAAGGCACGACGACGTACGTCGCAACGACGGACAGGCGCGCGAAGTTCGAGAAGCTGTCGCGAGGGGAGTTCGACCGCAGGTTCACGAGGAGGCCCAGGCTCATCATGGTCCACATCGGCGACGGAGGCAGGTGGGGGCACACCGTGCACGAGAACGCGTTCCCGTTCGCCGTGGAGATCCTCGACATCTGCCATGCGACGGAACATCTCAAGCCCCTCATGGCCGGCCTCGGATTCAAGGAGGGCTCGAAGCGCTGAAAACAGCTGCACAAGTACTGGTCGGGCCGGATCAGGGCGGGGAAGATCGAGAGCATCCTCAAGACGGTCCGGAACGGGAAGTACGGCAAGCCCGGGAAGGACGCGATGAAGGAATACAAGTACTTCCGGCGCAACAAGGACCGCATGAAGTACGACGAGTACCGCGCGAAAGGCTGGTTCTACGGATCCAGGGCGGTCGAGAGCGGCTGCAAGACGGTCGTCGGGCTGCGCTTCAAACAGTCGGGCATGATCTGGTCGCTGAACGGGGCCAAGGCATTGCTCGCAATCCGCACGCTCTACAAGTCGAATCGGCTCGAAGAATTCTTCAACTACCTCGTCGCAGGCCTACCGTAAGTGGTCTTCGCAGCGTGAGCCGTGCATAAAAAACTCTTTACACCCTTTACCCATTTTTGAATCGCTGGGGACTGTCCCCAGGAGATTTCTGTAGGGCCCGTTGCCCTCAACGGGCCGGGCATTGACGCGGGGTGTCGAGGGTAACGCCCCCTACCCAGTAGCAAGAAGTGGGTGGACGGCTGAAAAGGAATCGTATGGGGACAGACCCCGTACCGAGGACGAAGATTTCGGTTTGGAACCGTTCCGCCCTGAAATCTTCACTTTACCGGGTGGCTGAACGGACGGCGGGATGGCGGGAAACGAAATTTCCCCATCGCCCTTCCACGTCCGGCAGAAGCCGGATTCCGCATCCTTCTGTGAGATTATGGTGCGGACGAAATCTTGGATGGCGTAGGTGGCACGTGGGGACAGTCCCTACGAAGGAGGGCATGGGGACAGACCCCGTGAAGATTTCGGTACGGAACGGTTCCGGAGGCGGAGGCTTCAGAAACAGAACCCGTTGAGGACAACAGGCCCTACCCGTCGAAATCGCATGGGGACAGTCCCCCCCCCACGAAGATTAAAAAGAAAGGTAGTAAAGATGCGGACAAACAACAGTCTCATAAGATGAAAAGGATAATGCGGATGGTTCAAGAAAGACGTCCGAAGAGTATCCTGCATCATCCGCCGAGCTATCTCGAAGGGAACTATTCGAGGGTATTAGAACTGATCTCGGACTATCTAGAGACAAAAAAGGACGACCCAGATTCGACTTCGAATTCAAGCTCAAAAACATCGAAGGAATCAGAAAAGCGTTTGGAAAAAGTCTCGTTGCGATCGTCACCCTGGTTAATCAGAATGCATCTAAGGCGTCGTTTCGTAAGCCAAACGCACTCAGATCAATTCCTGTGTAGCCGTCCAAGGTCTGATCGGGTGCCTGATCGAGCGGAACCTGAGCAAAGTCCGGGAATACCTCTTCGTCCTCATAATCCTCCTCCGCCGGAATCGGCGTGGTCCCGAAGAGCGCATCCATCATCTCCTTCGCTTCCTTGCTTCGTTCTCATATTCACGAAATAATCACATCAAGTTATGCCCGCCGAGAAGCGCGTAATCATCCGCCGTCTAACGACCGGATGGGGGCGGTGGAACGAGGCGGTTTTCGAATATCTTGACGGAATCGTGTTCGCGTACGGCCCAGATGCGCAAGGCACCGGGCAGACGCGACGCCGGACTCAACGCCGTTTCAAAGGAACCATCGGCCGCCGGTTTGACGATCGTTGTCTGCGAATCGTAGTCGCTCTTCGACTGGTCGGGATCCACATAGAAGATGAGTCCTTTGATGGGACGGCCCCACTTGACCGCTCCTTTGACGCGCATCACCCCTTTTTCATCGCGGGCCGTTCCCAGGCGGACAATGGACACGTCGTTCGTCCGCATCACAGGCTCGCCGCCGCCGACCGCCCAGGTGGACGACAGACGCAAGACTTCGGCCGCCGTCAGAATCGTATCGTGCTTCTTCCCACGCAACCGCTGACCGTAGGTGTGATTGCCACTGCCCATCAGGGCGTGTCCAAGCGTCGCCCGCTCGTTCGGCGTTTCGCCGTTGTGCGGCAGCGTGAGCGCATGACCAAGTTCGTGCGCAATGCCGCCGATGTAATGCGTATTGAATTCGCCGATCGAGCAGGGCCTCATGTAATACCCGCCCGTCGCCCGACTCGCGAGGTTCGTCGCATCGAGAAGCGGATCATCGTAACAGGTACACATGCCCGTCACCGCCGTCCAGGCGCCACAATACGACGCGACTTCAATCGCCTTTGCTCCGTCCCACTTGAGGCCGCGCTGGAAGACGACGAGCGTCTCCTTCGCCGCATCCACGCCTTGACGCGCCAACTCGGCGAAGACGAGCGAACGGACCTTGCCATAGGAATCTCGCCCGTAGGCCGCCTGCGGTTCGGGGCCGCGAACCTCATAGAGCTTGAGCTTGCCAGGGGCCGTTTCCTCGAGTTCAAACGTCAACGGACCGTACCCGTTACGTTCCATCTCGCGCCGGTAGAACGTCTGTACGTGTTTCATTACACGGTCAAGGCGCTCTGCCCGGTCTGGATACGGTTGGCAATCGGCCGGCGTGAAGTAGACACACTTGAGCGGACGATGTCCATTGATCATCGGATCGGGTTCATCCGTCAACCGCAGGCGGTCCAGATCGGGCGCCCATCCGGCCTCGGGGGCTACGAGCGCGATCGTATGATCGCCAGCCGTCAACTCGAGCGAGGTTTTCACCGTCACCAGATAGCCCTTGGTCGTAGACGCTTCGACACAGGTGCGCCGCACGCCATCGACCAACACGAAAAACGACCGATCGTCCTGCGAAACAAGACGGAACTCAAAGGTCCAGCGACCGCCATGCGGAATTTTGACACCCTTCCAGTTCAGCGACATGCGGTGCCCGAAAAAGCCAACCAGTCCGCCTCCCGAGGCTTCGTTCCAGCCAAAGACACGCGGCGCCTGCCCTTCGGTGTTTGCCCCCAGCGCGGCCCGCTCCACCTCGAAATCCAGCGAGACCGCCGACAAAAGCAAAGTCGCCCCCGTGCACAGTCCCAGCAGATTTGTTTTGATCTTCGCCTTGTCCATTTCGGTTTTCCCCTGTACCGCTCTTCACCGGTCGAACCACGAATAGATCGAACGGCGGTAGGCCGTCGCGCGCGTGGCGACGATCTGCTTCGTCGGCCACGAGAAAACATTTGCATTCCTCTGGTTCACGGTATCGTTATAGAGCGACCGAGCTGCGGTGATTTCCTTCTGCAGATACGCATTCTACTGCATCGCATCGGCAATCGCTGCATGCGCCTTGAGTTCCGGGTAGGCCTCGACCTGCGGGAAGAGACGTCCGAAGCAACCGTCGATCTGATTGGCGACTTCATTACGTGTACCCTCCGGCAATTTACCGCCGCGGAATGCCGCCACGGCCTTCATCACATCCTTGTCAAGGTCGATCGCCTTCGCCACAAGGCCCGCGACGTTCTGCAGGATCTCGAACAAGGTCGCCCCCCAGCCCACCGTCACCGGCAGCTGTTTTTCGATCACATTGACATCACGGCCCGCCTCATTGACAAGTCCCTCCATTTCATCCAGTTCGTTCGCCATTTAAACCTCGCTTTCGTGGAAGAAATAATAGCACACTTCCGTGCCCGCGTAAAGCCGATTTCAACTGGAGGCCAGAGACTTTCAACTCGACAAAACCAAACGGTCGTCGGTAACGACATCACGGCCAAACCGTCACCAAGGTCGGCGGACGCGTGTAGCACGCCCCGTTGTAGTAGTAGTTGAATCCGTCATAGTAGTAGCCATCTCCGTAGCAGAAGATCCCGTCGATGTACATCTCCCAGGCGGCATCCACCCAGGTCCACGTGCGGTACGCGGCAATCAACGGCGGCGGATGGGGCGGACGCGCCCAGAACCGGGCACCGTGCGGACGAGGACGTACCCGCGGCGGCGGTGCATGACGCATCTGACGCGGCGGCGGCGCAGGACGCTCCACGCGGGGACGGACCGGAGCCGGACGCGGAGCCGCGCGAGGCGCAGGTTTCGCCCTGTGTTCGACAACCCTCGGCGCTTTCGGCGCCTGCATCTGGCGTGGAGCAGGTCCGCGAGTACCACCCCGGGCAGGAGCCCCCCGCCCTCCATGCGGAGCGGCAAAGCAAGTTGCAGTCAGCGCAAAACCGGCCACGAAGGCCACCATGAGTTTCTTGTTGTTCGCTTCATCACCTTTCACTTTCTCCCCTAGCGGGGTCGCAAGTGTATAGGCGATTCCCCAACAGGAATCTGACACTCCAAATAGGCACACCCGGTCATCCCCATAAGGCAAACCGCCAACAAGAAACGACCAACCTTCACCATTCTGACTTTCTTCCCGTCCATGCGTCCATTATAGCATTTTTATGGTTCATTCACCAGCAGGCAAAATACCGGAGTTCCCTTGAATGCCAGGCCGTCATTTTCACCACTCGAAATCAACTCCATTAATCCATCCACCAAGAGACATCAGTTACTTTCCCGTACACTATTTCGCCCAACCGTTTCCATCACATCACCGCACATAGGCAAAGGAAATCCTAACCGATAGAAACCAACAAACTCTCGTATCGGTACGACTTTAATAGCCTGTTGTTCGATTGGCGATTGCGTTCCTTCAAACTTAACGGCATCACCCTGTACTGTCGGATAAATGATTACACACGGCACAACTTCCACATCCTGCGCCTCTGGGTCCTGGATTCCTAGCTTCTTCAAGACTTTACGGTCCCGCGCGTAGCCAGCAAGCTGTCGAATATCATCCACATCAAAGTTGCCGTCACCATTTTCAATTTGCCCGCAACGAACCTTTCAAAATCAACCCCATCTTTCACATTGGCAATTTCGGCAAGACGAAGTTCTTCAAGACTTCTCTTTTCTTAAGCTATTTTTTGCCTTTCCCTATAAAGCCTATCCTGTTCATCTCGCCATTTTTGCGTTGACGGGTCATGTTGCCTTATCATCATTGCTATGTCACCAAACACTCTTCTTCTGCCAACATCAGCCAAATCAATTTCAAAGAAAGGTTTTGGCTTGCAGTTATGTTCCTTAATACAAAACCCAGCACTAGCATCCCATTCGTGACTTGAGAGATACAGTTTAGTGTCGCTTTTCGGGAAGGTTTCGGGTAGCCTACCCGATTGTGAAAAACACCACCCCGAAAGCAACGAAGACAGTATATCCTATTATCTGTCAGATAGTCAACACCATTCCGACGCAGTTTGTCGCCGAGACCGCGAAGGCCCACAAGGTCCTCGGCCGCACCTTCTCGCCGAAAAGTCCTGTCGCGGCAATGCTCTACTGCCAGGTGTCGACGACCGAGTCGCTCAATTCGATCTGCGACGTTGCGCGGGCGAACGGCGCGCTTTGGCGTTCGATGGACGTGACGCCGTCCATGCGCAACGCGCTCTCGAACGCGAACGCCCACAGGCCGTCCGGCATGGCGAAGGACCTCTACTGGAAGACCTTCAGCTACCTGGTCGGCATTGCGCCGAAGTTCGGCAAGGGACCGCACAGGGGCTAC
>JAZLJP010000006.1:0-59769 GCA_045617985.1 Kiritimatiellia bacterium | reverse complement strand
TGGTACGTGGGAATCGGCGGCGACGATTTCACAGATGATACGCGAAACATCGCACATGATTACAAGGTGAATGCGACGTCGGAGGGCATGATGCCCATTTGGCTCAAGGTTCGCGGCTACTACGACGACTCCCTGCAGTCGCGTGCGTTGGCCTTCAGTTATTCGCGCGATGGGACGGCCTGGACGGAAATGGGCGTGAAGGCCATTCCGCGCGAGCGGCAACTCTATGTGGGCGTACGCGGCAGCAACTGTGGTAATGTCGATAAATTGTTCGGGGCCGATTTTGACCATCTTACACTCGATGTCGCGCCGCCGGAAGGTACGTTTATCTATCTCCGTTGATGTATGTAGAACGGAGTCGGCGGGGCCATTGTCCTCACGGACCAAGGCGTTGAGGACGACTCGCTTTTAGTTTTCAAAAACGTGAAAAAGTCAAGTGTGTCCGATTGGATACGGTAAAGGAACAGAATGAATAAGCTAGCAGCATTGTTTTTCATAGTGGCCCTCGTTTGGGGCGTTCGGGCTGAGCAGCCGACTTTGGCGCTGCATCTTGATTTCAACAGTCTTCAGCTGAAACGCGAAGCGGTGGTGAAGGTTCTTCGCTCGGCGGCGGCGCGCGGATATAATGCGATCCTCTGGGAAATCGAAGACAAGGTCAAGTGGGAGACTTGTCCCGAGTGCGTCCATCCCGAGGCCTTTACCAAGGCGGAATTCAAGGCGATCCTGGCCGAGGCGAAGCGTCTAGGACTTGCGCCGATTCCGCTTTTCCAGACGTTTGGACACGCCGAGTACGTGCTCATGCGCGGGCGTCATCCGGAGTGGATGGAGAAGCGGGCGGAGCTTTCCTCGTGCTACTGTGTGTCGAAGCCGGAGGTTCGTGCCTTCCAGAAGCGAATGATCCACGAATATCTGGATCTGTTCGGTCCTGACGTGAAGGAGTTCCACCTCGGCGGCGACGAGGCCTACACCTTCGGAACGTGTCCTGTATGCAGCAAGCGCGGCCGCATGGACCTCTATGCCGAACATCTCAAGGACGTCTCCGCCGAAATCGTTGCCAAGGGTATCCATCCCGGCGTGTGGTGCGACATGATCCTGGGTGAAAAGAACAAGACCGAAACGGGAAAAATCCCGCGCTCGTTTACGATCTGGTTCTGGGATTACGCCTACAACGGCAAGAACAACCTCCGGTGGACGGGCTTTGAATCCCTCAAGGAACTCGGGTTCCGCATCTTTCTCTGTCCGTCGTCGAACAGCGCCGGGGATGGTCCGTTCCTGCCGCGTTTTCGAGTTCATGCGGAAAACATCGCGGCCTCGGCCTCGCTCGCGCGAAAGGAGAACTTCGCCGGCTATTGCCTCACCTCGTGGTCCGTTCGCCAGGCTCCGAAATCTCTTCAGGCTCCGCTCTTCGATTTTGCGGCGAAGCGGTTTTTGAAGCCGGACCCCGATCAGGGGAAGGATTATGCCGAGGCCGTGGCGCGGTCGTTTGGTGCGATTTCGCCTGCGCTTGTGGATGAGATGACGCGGTGGGACGGTCTTCTCTCGCGTTTTGACGGGCGGTCGTGGTCCGGCGGACTCAAAACCGCGCTTCCGGCTCCGCCGAGTTATCTCGCGCGGCTTCTCGGCCAGCAGGTGAAGTCGGCGAAGGCCCGTGCGAAATTCAAGGGTCTCGTGGCCGAGCGCCAGAAGGCGCTGGCGGCGGCGCTGGATGCGGCCGGAAAGGTGCAGGAGAAGGGCCCGCAGGGGGCGCGTCTCATCGAGGGCGCGGAACTCACGCGCGCGTTCCTCGATCGCCTCGAAGAACTGTTTGCGGAAAAGGAGGTGGGCGAACTGCCGCTTCTCAAGAGCGAGCGCTATTTCGCCGAAGAGCGTCCGCCTCGCGCGGCGGCGGAAGCCGCTGCGATCGAATGGTCCGTACTTGCCCCGACGCGCGACGATCCCTCGGCGCGCGGCGTGATCCGCACGCCTGCGGCGAACGCCTGCGATTTGCGCCGCAAGCAGTGGGAAGCGCATCGCGCTGAAGTCCGGTCGTGGTTCGAGGAGAATTTCTATGGCCGTGCGCCGGTGGGACGTCCGGCGGATTTGAAATTCGACGAAACGGGCTTTTCCTGCGCGGGCGGGCGCATTCGCGTGAACCTCACGGTCAAACTGCCGGAGGGTGCGTCGAGCGAGCATCCGGTTCCCGTGTTCGTGCATATTACGGGGCGCTGGAAATATGTGGTGCCGTTCGAGGAAATGGCGAAGCGCGGCTATGCGGTGGTAAAGTGCGGCATTGACGACATCGCGCCCAACGAGTCCGTCTCCTCGGGTAAGCACATCGGCGGCGTACTCAAGGAGTATGGCGGTTGGGACAAGCCCGACGGCTGGGGGCGCGTGGGCGCGTGGGCGTGGGGAATTTCGCGGATCATCGACTGGGTGGAGACGCGTCCGGAGTTAGACCGCCAGCGGATTGCGGTGGTGGGGCATTCCCGCTGCGGGAAAACGACGCTTTGGGCCTCGGCCATCGACGAGCGCATTGCGCTCGCAATTGCGAACGGTTCCGGCACGGGCGGCGCCCACTTGAATGAATACTGCACGCCCGGGTCGGAACAGGTGGATATCTTCGTGAAGGCGACGAGCTACAATTTCTTCTGTCCGAATTTCCTGAAACTTTCGGGGCGGGAGACGATGCTTGAACACGATGCCGACGATTTGATTCGCCTCACCGCGCCGCGGCTGGTGTATGTGGCGAGCGGCACGAAGGACTTCGGGGCGGGGCCGCTCGGCGAATTCGAAGCTGCACGCCGGGCGGGCGAGTTGTGGCGGGCCTACGGCCTTGCCGGACTTTCCCTCACGGCCTATCCGCAGAAGGGCGCTGCCGATCATACGGGATATGTGGGGTATCACATCCATGATGGCGGCCACTTCATCGATCCGCCCGACTGGATGCTCTATGCCGATTTTGCGGATGCGCACGGCTGGAATCGCTAAAATTCTTCGCTCTTGCTTTTCACGCTTTGTTATGGCATAATAGCATTC
The DNA here is from genome assembly GCA_045617985.1 of Kiritimatiellia bacterium. Classification (GTDB taxonomy): domain Bacteria; phylum Verrucomicrobiota; class Kiritimatiellia; order RFP12; family UBA1067; genus RUG572. Next base: position 56,754 of record JAZLJP010000006.1, on the reverse strand, counting down.
ATGAAAGTTATAAAACAATTCTCGGTTTTTGCATTTCTGTTTCCTTTCGCCTTGGCGGCCTTTGATTTGAACGCTCTTGCCGATCTTTCGTTCGCCGAGGAGTATGCCTTTTCATCGAACCGCGCGGCCGTGGTGGAGGCGCTGCGGCCGCAGACGCGCGCTTGGTTTGTCTATTCGATTCTCACCGCCCAGAACGAGGGGCGCCTTGCGGAGGCCGATCGGTTGCTCGCCGAGTGGCAGAATCTGCGCGGTGAAAACGCCGATCCGGATGTTCTGAAGGGGCTCCGCGACCGTCAGGACCTCCTCGTTTGGGACGACGCCGTTGCGAAGGCGACCGATCCCGCGCAACTTTCCTCCACGGTCTACCCGCGCCTCTCCCGCGCCTGTCTCGATCTGGGCGTGAAGCCTGTCATGCACACGCGGAAGACGGAATGTGCGCCCAATACATACCCCTCCGTGCTTGATCCCGGGCAGGTTTCCTTTGCGGCGTTTTGGAAGGCGGGAGAGAAAAGCGCCGCGGCGCTCCATTCAGGATTCGAGTTCCTTCTGTTTCGTGGTGACGGCGTTTGCAAGGATGCCGACTATCGATTCGCTCCAAATTGTGAAAATATCGACCCCGGCACGCCTGGTCTCTTCGAGGCCGTTCTCGGCTATCTTTCCGACGGCAATCCGCAACACGTCTTTACCAAGGCGCGGGCGTTCGAGGTGCTGACGCGGCGGCAGCTCGAATCGCTGGCCGGCGTTTTCGAAGGGCATGAGAAGGATCTTCGGAACAACCAGGCCTTCATCGAGACGATGCTTTCGAAACTGGCGCCTGGTGCGGATGAAGACGAGCAGAACGATCCGGCGGTGAAACGGGCTTGGCTCGAGCGGATTCTCGCTTTTGCGGGCACGCTCCCCGAAGCGCGTCTTGACTTGCGCCAGATTGCCCGCTACAATCTTCTCAACCTCGCCCGCGAACAGGGGGATTATTCGGCGAAGGAGTTCTTCCTCGACTATGTGAAGGCGGGCCGCGGGATGCGTGCCGGCTCGCCCGTTCATGTGGCATCCGCCTATTCGGAAATTGCCCCGGTCCTTCAAAACGTGCCTGCCGGGACGGCGCTTGTCGTCGATTATCTTGCGGCTTTTCGCCGCGAAGGGGCGGATCTTCGGAAACTCTACGGTTCCTGGCTGCCGGGCGATCTTCTTGATCGCGTTACGGCCGAGACGGATCTTCTCGCGGGAAAACCGGCGGAGAAGGTGAACGTGAAATGCTTGAGCGATGCCGCGTTCAAGGCGTTACGCGAACGGGTGGAACTCGTCTGGTCGAAGGCGAATCCGCGCACGTTCGAGGGGAACGCCCCTGTGGCGCTCGACCTTGACGTGAAGAACGTGAAGAAGCTTCAGGTGGCGATTTACGAAGTGGATGCCTTTGCGGCCTATCGAAAATACGGCAAGGCGATGCCGGCGGATATCGATCTCGATGCGTGTGTGCCGAACGTCGTGCGTACGCTCGACTACTCCACGGTCGCACCGATCGTGCGCCATACCGAGCACCTTGATTTCCCTGAACTTGCCGCGCCGGGGCTCTATGTGGTCGAATGTTCCGGCAACGGTGTTTCGAGCCGCGCCGTCATCCGCAAAGGACGTGTACGCCTCATGCAGCGTCATGATGCGGGAGGGTATGTCTTCTGCGCCCTCGACGAGGAGGGGCAGATCGTCAAAGGAACGAAACTCGCTCTCGATGGAACGATCTTCACGGCGAACGAGAACGGCGAAATCGCCGTGCCGTTCGCGTCGCCTTCTGAAAAGGTAATGAAAAAAGTCGCCGTCGTCCAGGCTGGGCGCCTCGCGGACGCACTGACCTTTGACCACGAAGAGGAACATTACGACATACGCGTTGATGGTGTTTGCCCACGGGAAACTCTGGTGGCGGGTGCACGTGCAACATTTCTCGTGCGTGTGAATGTGGAAGCATTGAGGTGTCCGGCGCCTGTGTCGCTCATAAAGTCCCCTCGGCTTAAGTTTGAATTCAGAACGGCAAACGGCCGAATCGTCAAGACGTTGGAGAACATCAAACTCGTCGATCATGAGGATTTCGCTTATTCGTTTACGGTTCCGGCCTGTCTGGAGGCCATTGGGGCGACATTCACCTGTTCGATTCACAATGTGACGACGGACAAAGACATTCCGTTTGAAGTATCGGTCAACCATAGCGCGGAGATTGTGAATGACAACAATTTGACAGATGATGTCGAACAGATGTTCCTTCGTCGCGATGCCAAAGGATATTCGCTTGAATTGCGCGGGCGTACGGGTGAACCGATTCCGTCACGGGTGATCGCTCTTTCATTGAACCATCGCGTTTTCACTGAGGAAGTCAAAGTGATGCTCCAAGCCGATGCGCGCGGCGTGATTGAACTGGGGGCATTGACGGATATCGAGTCCATGACGGCGGTGATGGGCGACATTGAAAAAAAATGGGAGCTCAAGTCCTTCGATTTGACAGAAAATTCGGTTGCCGCTTCAACGGGAAAAGTGTCGGCCGTGGAAGGTGAAGAAATTGCGTTTTCGATGCGCGACCTTCTCGTGGGCGATTGGCCGGGTGCGGGCGACCTCGCAACGCATGCGGGGCTCTTTTCGTCTTCGAAGCAAGGTCGTGTACAGGAGGATTTTTCCTCTTCCCTTTCTTATAAGGACGGCGTCCTGCACATCGCTCCGCTTCCGGCGGGTGATTATCGGCTTTATTTCCATACGATGCAGGAACAGGTGGCTCTGCGGGTGACGAAACCGCTGGGGAAGGGGCGCACCGCGGGCGTGATCGCCGGGCGAACCCGCGGCTTTGAATCTTGTACGCCGCCCTCGAGTTTATGTGTGACGTCCGCGAAGATCGACGGGGGGATTTTCCGCGCCGTCCTTGCGAATGTTTCACCTACGGCCCGTCTTCACCTTTACGCCTCTCGTTATTACGAGGAGAGCATCAAGGCATTTTCCGTTTTCAATTTTGAAGACCCTGATCTCTTTAACGAAGGGAACTGGGGCATGAAGTTCTCATGGCCGGTTCTTCCCTCCCGCTATCTGTCCGGCCGTCAACTCGGCGATCGTCTGCGCTATGTACTCGACCGTCGTAATCTTCCGCATACGCCGGGCGTGATGCTCGCGCGTCCTTCGCTGTTGCTCAATCCCTGGCAAGTCAATGAAACGGCGACGACGGTCAAACGCGAGGGAAAGGGTGGGGACAGTTGGGGCGATGTCCCTCAGGCTTGTTTAGAAGCACCCGGTGTCGCTCGTCAGGCGGCGGCTGGCGTGCCGTTTGGTGCCGAGGCGGAGCGGCGCGGCGGCCCGCATGAGGCGGCGGGTCCGTGTTATGATTTTCTGCCGTCTCCCGCGCAGCTGTTTGCCAATCTTCATCCGAATGAACAGGGTGTGGTGGAATTCAAGCTGCCCGAATCGGCGGCGGCCTGCAATGCGTTTGTTGTTTTTGCGACGGATGAGCGGGCGCGTGACGAACTTCATCTGTTCGCCGAGGCCCGGCCGTTTGAACCGCGCGATCTGCGTTTTGCCTCATCTGCGGATCCTGCCCAGATGACGGCGCAGGTTCGCGCGATGACGACTGAAGCCCAGGTCGGGACCGAGAAGGACGCCGGGGGCGCGGTGCAACGTACGCGATATACGTCCGTCTCCGCAGTCTATGATCTGTTTGAGGCTCTGGAAAAGGAGGCCGGTTCGGCCAAGAGCGCGGCCTTCACGGAGTTCGCTTTCGTGGCAAAATGGGAAAGCCTTACTCAAGAAGAGAAGCGCGACCTCTATGGCTGCCATGCCTGCCACGAACTCGACTTCTTCCTTTTCGAGAAGGATCCGTCGTTCTTTGCTGCGGTCGTTGCGCCGAACCTCCGCAACAAATCGTTCAAGCAGTTCCTCGACCATTGGCTTCTCAAGGACGATCTTTCCGCCTACGCGCAGCCGGGCGCCTATCAGAATCTGAATGTGTTCGAACAATGTCTCCTCGCGCGCCGTCTGCCCGCAACGGCCAAGGCGCTTGCGAAACGCCTGGCCGACTTCTGCGTGGCGCACCCTGTCGCGCCCGTAGAGGATCATATTCGCTTCGATACCGCTTTTAAGCGCGACAACTGTTATTCGCACGTGGAGAGCATGTGCGAGGCTGGCAATTTTGGTGATGTGCCGCCACCCGCGTCTAAACCGGCTGCCAAACGGGCGCTTCCGGCGCAGGCCAATGGCCTTGCGTCCGCTGACATGATGGCGCGGCGCAAGACGATGCGCCAACTCTATCGCCCGCCGGAACGGACGAAGGAATGGGTGGAGACGCACGGCTGGAAGCGGCGTCATCGCGATCTTTCCGCCACGACGGTGACCGCCAATCTCTTCTGGCGCGACTATGCGGCGGCGATCGCCGCCGGCGAGGCGGAAAAATTTCTCTCCACAAACGTCATCTGGGCGAACGGATCCTTTACCGAAAAGATGGCGGCACTGGCCGTTTTGCGTCTGCCGTTCACGGAAGGGAAGGGGGGCGCGCTCGTCTTCTCGAAAACGGACCGCGTGATCGAGGGGACGATTAGCGAAGATACGCGTATCGGCGTGGTGCAGCGGTTTGTCGATCCGAAGGCCGCCACGCAAAAGGCGGATGAAGAGGCGTCCGTTCGCCCGGTGACGGACGAATTCGTTCAGGGGCGCGTCTACACGCTGCTCACGGTCCTCACGAATCCTTCTGCGACGACGCGGATCGTGAAACTCTCCTGGCAGATTCCCCTTGGCGCGATTCCGCTCAAGGAGTCGCTGCCGCGTCAGACGCAGTCTGTGGTCATCTCGCCCTACGAGGTTGTCAAAATAGAGTCGGCATTCTATTTCCCGAAGACCGAGTCGGGTGTGGGCGTGCTGATGCCAGCCACGGTTACGGAAGGGGGGCGGCTTGTGGGGTGCGGTACGCCGTTCACCTGTCCCGTCGTCGCGAAGTCCGCGAAGACCGATACGACGAGCTGGTACTACCTCGCCGAGCAGGGCACGAACGAACAGGTGCTCGAATTCCTCCGCACGGGGAATCTCGCAGCGCCGAAGGTCGACCTCGAATTGATCGGTTGGCGCCTTCAGGACAAGGCGTTCATGCGGAAGGTGTTTGAGGCTTTGGACGCGCGCGGCGTCTACTCGGCTCCGCTTTGGAGCCATGCACTCGCGAACAAGGACCCGGCCGACGCACCCCGCCTCGCGCAGATCTTCGCCGAGCGCGCGGCGCGGAAGCGGGCTGCGAAGAAGCTCGGGCCGTACTTCAAGTCGTCCCTCGTCTCGATCGAGCCCGAGGAGACGGACCTCTTCGAACACCGTGAATACTGGCCGCTCGTCAATGCGCGCGTGCATCCGCTCGCGGGGAAGAGCGAAAGCGGCAACGAGGGACTTGCCAAGACGTATCGGGAATTCCTCAACGTGCTCGCCGCGAAACCGCAGCTTACGCTGAACGACCGGCTTCTCGCGGCCGTCTATCTGCTCGCGCAGGACCGCGTGGAGGACGCACGCCGCATCGTGGCGCCCGACCTTGCGAACAATGCGTCGCAGGGCCACTCGTTGCAGCTGGGCTACCTGCGCGCCTATTTCGCGTTCATCGACGGCGACATGGAAACGGCCGGCCGTGTGGGCCGCGCCTATGCTGACGCGGCCTCGCCCGTCTGGCGCGCACGCTTCCGCGAACTCCGGGCGCAGGTCGACGAGGTGCTGGGGAAGGGCGGCCCGGCGCAGGACGCGGCGGCGGAGGCACCGTCCCTCGCGCTCGCGGAGGTGCCGCACGAGAAGGGTGCGCCGCGCGCCTTCGCGGTGACGGCGCGTGCGCTCAAGGCCTGCACGCTCAGGGCCTATCCGATCGACGTGGAGATTCTCTTCTCGAAAAATCCGTTCGGAAGGGGCGACGTGACGGGGGCGTTCACCTTCCTGAAACCGGCTTGGGAAGAGACGGTGAACCTTGCCGCCGACGGCACGGCGCGTGTGGAACTGCCGCCCGCATTTGCGCGGAAGGACTATGTTCTCGAAGCGACGGGGGCGGAGGGGCGTGCCACGGCACGCCTCGAAGTGGCGGCCTGCGAGCTCGATGTGCAGGTCGTGAAGGAGTTCGGCCAGGTGCGCGTGAAGGGGCCGGACGGCAAGCCCGTTCCCGGGGCCTACGTGAAGGCGTTTGCGCGCGGCCGCGGAAACGAGGAACCCGTCTTCCACAAGGACGGCTATACGGACCGCCGCGGCGTCTTCGACTACGCCTCCGTCACTTCCGATGCACCGTTCAGGCCAACCGAACTTTCCGTCCTCGTCATCCACGATACGCTCGGCGCGAAGACCTTCAAAGTCGCTCCGCCGCTTCAAAACGAGAAATAGACTGGAACGTAGAGACGTTGCCATGCGAAAGCCGATGCGCTATTCGTTGGCGCCGATTACCGATCTTCTGGCAAAGGTCAAAAGCGAGAAGGGCATGCGGGTTTCACTTGGAAAGGGGGAATACTGCTATCCGCCAGTCTTACGATTGATAATGTTGTTTCTCATCACGGGATTTGCTATACTATTTCCGTTTCTCCCCTTGAAACGGGAACGAATAGAAAGGATTATCTTCCATGCAAATGAATCGTCGTCACTTCTTGGCCACGTCAACGGCTTTTGCGGCCCCGTTCATCTTCTCCGGCTGCTGCGGGGGTGTGCGCAAGTTCGCCGCGAATGAAAAGATCAACATCGGCGTGATCGGCATTGGCCGCATCTCCACCACGATGGATATTCCCAATGCGATCAAGTTCACCGATCTCTGCCGTTTCACGGCCGTGTGCGATCTCGACGCGAAACGCCTGGCGCATGGCGTGAAGTTCATCCAAGAGAAGTACCGCAAGCTGCTCGGGCAGGAGAACTATCCCGTCAAGACCTATGCCGACTATCATGAGATGCTCGCCGATCCTTCGATCGACGCGGTGGAAATCTGCCTTCCCGACCATTGGCATGCGCTCGTCGCCTGCGCCGCGCTTGCGGCCGGCAAGCACATCTGGCTGCAGAAGCCGTTCGCCCAAACGATTACCGAAGGCCGCCTGATCGCGAATCTCGCGAAGATGCAGAACCGCGTCGTGCAGGTGGGGTCCTGGCAGCGGAGCGTGGAACAGTTCCATCGCGTGTGCGAACTCGTGCGCAACGGGCGCATCGGCGAAATCAAGCGCGTGGAAGTGGGCATCGGCCTTGACAAGGCGGGCGGCTCCTCGAATCCTGAGCCGATTCCTGCGAACCTCGACTACGACAAGTGGCTGGGCCCGACGCCGGGCGCGGATGTGGCGCCCTACAACTGGACGCGCGTCCACAACCAGGATCTCAAGCGCATCGGGGATCGTCCGGGCTGGATCCAGATGGCGCCCTACGGCTGGGGCATGATCACGAACTGGGGCGCGCACCACATCGACATCGCCCAATGGGGCCTCGGCAAGGACAATGCGGGCCCGGACGGCGTGACGGGAACGTGCGAGTGGATGGATACGACCGGCGGCAAGCTCTGGAACGTGCACACGACCTACGACCTGCACTATTCCTACAACGGCGGCAAGACGGAACTCCATGTGTGCAACAAGTTCCCGATGGGCGTGAAGTTCATCGGCGAAAAGGGCGAGTGGCTCTACTGCATGCGCGGCAAGGCGAAGGTCACGCCGAGCGATCCCGACGTGCCGTCGAACGGCAAGATGAAGCCGCTCATGGCCTCCAAGAACCGTCTCCTCGAACCGCTTGCGAATCCCGCCATTCCGCTTCACACGTCGCAGGACCACTGGAAGAACTGGCTCGAGGCGATCCGCAAGGGCGATCCCGCCTTCACGGTGACGAATGCCGAAGAGGCGCAGCGCTCCTCCACGGCGTGTTGCCTCGGCCAGATGTGCATGGAGCTCGGCCGCGGCAAGAAGGAAGGCTCCCTCACGTGGGACGCCGCCACCGAGAAGACCCCGTGCCCCGAGGCGACCAAGCTGATGAAGCCGTTCGCGCGCGGAGTGTACGACCTCAACGTCGAACTCAAACGCTACGGGTTCACGATGGAAAAGGTGTTGCGCGGTTAAGCCGAAAGGCGTTTCTCAAATAAAGTTCTTCGTTCAAGACCTCTACGATGCCCGACGGCGTGAGCGCTTCGACGCGACTCGAAGCGGGCGGGAAGGTGCTTGCCGTGGCGCTGGTCTCGCCGACCATGCGCGACGTGAAGGTGGTGTTGGCATTTTGATTTGAGCGGGAGGGAGAAAGGTAAAAACATGAAACTGAAATCGTTGATCGTCGCGTGCCTCTGCGCCGCCGTCTGTTCTCTGGAAGGAGCGATGCTCCCCCCGGCCATTCAGGCCAAACTCGAAGAGCATCTGCCGCTCTCGTTCTATGCAACGCCGCGGCTGACCTCGCGCGCCGGGCGCGTGTATCCGCTCATCTCGCAAACGAAGCGCCAGTACGAGAAGACGCTCTCCGTGAACGTGGCCGAAGACGAACTCGTACTGCTGGAATTCTCGCCCGACAAGAAGGTGGTGAACGTGGCCTATCCCGTGGGGTCGAAGCGCGACTATCTGACGGGCTGGTTCAAGGTGGAAGACGTGCTGGACTTGGGGCAGCTCAAATTGAAGCCGCCGGCCGAGTATGTGTCGGCCACGCAAACGGTGCGTCACCTCCTCTACCAGGCGCGTGCGCAGGGCGCTCCGAATCTCGTGGGATCCGTCGGCGACGTGGGAGGGGCGATCAAGCTCGGCGAGCGGCACGTGAAATACGGGCGCGGGGAAGACGTCTACCACCTCCTCTGCCTCACCTCGGGGAGCGCGCACGTGGGCGACTACCAGCTCGCGGGGCGGCTTGTCTTGGCCCGCGAAGTCGAAGCGTTCAAAGAAGAGAACTATCGTGCGCTCGTTCAGCAGATGATCGGCGAATATGCCTATCGTACGGGACGCTTTTGGGATAACAGCACGCATCCGATCGTGGTGACCGGAAATGGCAACGGCGGCTGCGCGGCCTTTGCGACGGACTTCGCGGGCTATGTGTTCGGCAAGCGCAACTTCAATACGGGCGATCGTTTCGACGATCCCAACGACATTCGTTCCGGCGATGTGATTGCCCTCAAGGGCCATTACATCACCGTGCTCGAGCGCTATCCCGATGGGCGCCTCCTCACGATGGACGGCAACTGCAACAAGTCCATCCGCCGCTCGACGACGGCCTATTCGATCGTGAACGGCCAGCTCAAGGGGGGCGAATTCCGAAACGGCTGGCACTATCTTTCCAAGGAACTCGAGCCGACGGGCCCGGCGAAGAGGCGGCGGTCGTCCAAACGCTGACGAAGGAGGCGGATGATGCGTCGTCTCGTGTGCGGATGCGTTGTTCTCTGTACCGGTCTTCTGTGGAGTGTGGAGCGGGTGGTTCCCGTCAATGCTTCGGAAGATGCTGTCTTGGCCGAAGTCGTGCTGAAACCGTCGGCAACGGCGGGTGCAGATGATTCGGACCGCCTGCAGACGGCCTTGAATGACGTACGGGAAAAGGGTGGCGGTACGGTGTTTCTCGCGTTGGGCGACTACACGGTGACGAAACCCATCACCGTGCCTGTCGGCGTGACGCTGCGCGGTGATCCCGCGCGCAGGTCCGAACGCGTGCGCCAGTCGACGGTCCTTCGCATCCGCGGCGGACATGGCGACGAAAACGGCCCGGCAGCGTTCACGGTGAATCCGGGTGCGGGATTGGTGGGGCTCGTCTTCTTCTACCCCGATCAGACGCTCACGAATCCCACGCCTTATCCGTGGACCGTGCGCTCGGCCGCGCATCCGCCGGTTGCGAATGACAATCAGACGGTATTGGACTGTACGTTTGTCAACTCGTGGCAGGGTATTCAGATCGGTCCTGACTGGAATGAATTGCATACGATTCGCAATGTTCGCCTCTGCGCACTGAAAACGGGCCTCTCAATTGATTCGACGACGGATATTGGCCGCATCACGGATGTGTTCATCAGCCCGACGGTGTGGACGCTCTTTTCGCTTGGGGACACGGGGGGGCCTCAACTTCCCGAGCTTCGCGAATGGTTGCTCACGCACGAGACAACAGGTGTTGATTTCGGACGAAGCGACTGGGAGTTTGTGCGCGGTCTGACGGTGGTGTTTTATCGCACGGGCGTCCGTTTCCGCAAAGGACGGCAGGGCCTGACCAACGGTGTCATTGCGAAGAGTTCTTTTTTGTCCTGTGGCGTCGGCCTTGACCTCGTGGCGCTCAACGGTGTGGGGCTTGCCGTCTACGATTCGACCTTCTCTTCGGAGCGAAGTGTCCTGTTTGAACCGGGCTTCGATTCGATTGCGCAATTCTACGGCTGCAAGTTTGCGAAGGATCCTGTGCCGCCGAGTAAGCACGCCCTCGTACGCGACGTACTCATTCCGCGTCGCGATTGGAAGCGCCCCGCGTTTCCTCGGCCTGCGAGCAAGGCGCTCTACGATGTGGCCACGTTCGGCGCGTCGCCCGATTTGGACGACAACGCACCCGCCTTCCAGAAGGCGCTCGATGCGGCGAAGAAGGGCGGTACGGTCTATGTGCCGGCGGGACGCTACCGCTTCCGCGGCAATCTCGTGGTGCCGGCCGGTGTGGAACTGCGCGGGTGCTCGGCGGTGCCGCATCATACGTGTTCGGGCGGTTCCGTGTTGATGCCGTTGCACGGGCGAAATGAGGAAAAGGGCACGCCCTTTATCTCGCTTGGAGCGCAGGCGGGGCTGCGTGGACTCTGCTTCTGGTATCCCGAGCAGACGACGATTGCGCCTGTGCCGTATCCGTGGACCGTGCGGTCGCTCGGGCCGGGATGCTGGATTCGCGATGTCAACATCGGTAACGGATGGCAAGGGGTCGATTTCGCCTCGCATCCGTCGGACAACCATCTGGTTTCCTATCTTTCGGGCTGCTGCTGGCGGCGGGCGCTCTTTGTCGGCAAGTCGCGGAACGGCTATGTCGAAGACCTGCAGTTCAATCCGCACTACTCGTTGCGCCGTCCGCACGGGCTGCCCGCGGCGAAGAACCCGCCGGCGCCTCCAGGCCCCGTTCCTGCGGCCGGTTGGGAATCGGGTTGGCTGCGCGAACATCTGCAGGGCTTTGTGTTCCAGAATTGTGCGAGTGAACGCATTGTCGGCACGTTCCTCTATGCGGCGCGGGAAGGTCTTGTCTTTACTGGTGCCAATTCGGCGTGCGTGCTTATCCACGGGACCGATACGGGTACGCGCGGTGTTGTATTGGATCAGCGACCCGGTTCGCGTGTGGAATTCGCACTTGCGCAGCTCGTGCCGTGGGATTCAAGTGCGACGTGCGAAAAGGCCGCGATCTGGTGTGCGCCGTCGGATAAGGGCGAGGCGTTCTTCCGGGCATCCCAGTTCTGGGCGGGACCGTGCACCTACGTGCAGCGTGGCATGGGTACGGTGGTTCTTGATAGCCTTAATTCGCTGTCCGGGCCGATGGCCGTCTACGAGGGCGTGACGCGGCTTGTCGCCACACGTTATGCCAATCCGAAAAACAACTTTGTCGACATTCACGGTGGCGTGGTCAAGTCCGACGGATGCGACATTCGAAAAGTAGAGAAGAAAGAAGACGTGAAGAAATGAAGACGTTCAAAGAGCCGAAGAAGCTACAGAAGTGGTGTGCCGCGCGGCGCATGGCGGGCAAGACGATCGCCCTTGTGCCCACGATGGGGTATCTCCATGAGGGGCATCTTTCGCTGATTGCCGCGGCGAAGAAGCGCGGGGCGGATGAAATCGTGGTGAGCGTGTTCGTGAATCCGGTGCAGTTCTGCCCGGGCGAGGATTACGAGAAATATCCGCGCGACGAGAAGGCGGACCTCGCGAAGTGCCGCAAGGCGGGCGCGACGGCGATTTTCTTCCCCACGGCGGCGAACATGTACCTCGAGGCGCATTCCGTCTATGTGAACGAAGAGGAGCTCTCGAAGGGCCTCTGCGGCGCGCGTCGTCCGGGCCATTTCCGCGGCGTGTGCACGGTTGTCGCGAAGCTCTTCAATCTCGTCCATCCGCATTTCGCCGTGTTCGGGCAGAAGGACTACCAGCAGGAGACGATCATCCGCCGGATGGTGCGCGACCTCAACTTCGATCTCGACATCTTGGTGGCGCCGATCGTGCGCGAGCCGACCGGGCTTGCGCGCAGTTCGCGCAACACGTATCTTTCGGACGACGAGAAGGCGCGCGCGTGCGCGCTTTCGCAGGCGCTTTTCGCCGCGCAGGCGGATGTGAAGGTGAAAAAGTCGATTCCGTGGAAGGGCTATCAGGCGAAGATCGTGACGACGCTCGAAGCGGCCGGCCTCAAGGTGGACTATGTGGAAGCCGTGGACGGCGATACGCTCGTTCCCGTGAAGAAACTTGAAAAGGGCGTTGCCATCCTCCTTGCCGTCTATTGCGGCAAGACGCGTCTCATCGATAATGCCGTGATGTGATGATCGACCTCTCGAACGAAGAGTGGAAGGAGGCGTATCGCCTCGTTCAGGACGCGGCGGCGCGGCCGGAAGACGATGCGGCGCGCGCGGCCGCCTTCGATTTCCTCCGTACGGCGGAATCGAAGCGGCTTCTGGCACTTGCGCATCTCCTCCAGCCCGGCGCCACGGCGCGGTCCATCCAGGCCGCGCTCGTGCCGCTTGAGCGCGTGGATAAGCGCGCGAAGATTACGGATGCCGAAATGGGCATCCGCACGACCGACGCGCCGGGGCATGCCGACAAGGCGCCGTTCGTGGTGGTGGCCGATAACGTGCGCAGCGCCTTCAACATGGGCGGCATTTTCCGTACGGCGGATTTTTTCGGTGCCGAGCGCCTCATTCTCTGCGGCTATTCGCCCACGCCCGAGAATCCGCAGGTCAAGAAGACCGCGCTCGGGGCGGATGAGTCGACGCCCTGGGAACATGTGGGCGACGTGCGCGATGCAATCGACCGTCTCAAGGCCGAAGGGCGGCGCATCTACGCCCTTGAAACGGTGGATGGCGCAACCGATATCGCCCATGCGGAGATCGTCTTTCCCTGTGCGATGCTCCTGGGGAACGAACGTTTCGGGCTCGATCCCGACGTCGTTGCGATGGCGGACGAAGTCCTCGAAATCCGTTCTCACGGCCAGAAGAATTCCCTCAACGTGGTCAGCGCCTTCGCCGTCGCCGGCGCCTTTTTCCGGCGTGTCTCCGCGCGTGTAGAGCCTGGCCCCATGCGCGAGGGCGCGCCGGATTGAACTTGCAATTCCTTAAAATCGAGGTTTCACTTTTGCGGGTTATTTTGCTATAATATTTGCCTCTATGAACATTCTGCAGAAAATTTTTGGTACGAAAAACGCGCGCGACTTGAAACGCATCAAGCCGATTGTCGCGGAGATCAACCGCATCGAAGCCGAATTCGAGGCGAAGCATTTTACTCCGGAAGACTATCCGAAGATGACGGCCGAGTTCCGTCGGCGCCTGGCGGCGAAGGAAGTGACGCTCGACGGGCTTCTGCCGGAGGCGTTTGCGCTTGTCAAGAACGCGTGCCGTCACCTCGTGGGCACCACGGAGGAAGTGTGCGGCCACACGCTTACGTGGGATATGGTTCCCTTCGATTGCCAGCTCGTGGGCGGCATCGTGCTGCATCAGGGCAAGATCGCCGAAATGCAGACGGGCGAGGGCAAGACGCTCGTTGCGACGCTCCCTCTGTACCTCAACGCGCTTGAGGGCAAGAACGTGCAGCTCGTCACGGTGAACGACTACCTCGCGCGCCGCGACGCCACGTGGATGGGCCACCTCTTCAAGTTCCTCGGCCTCACGGTGGGCTGCATTCAGAACTCGATGGACTCTGCCGAGCGCCGCGCGCAGTATCTCTGCGACATCACGTACGGCACGAACTCGGAATTCGGCTTCGACTATCTGCGCGACAACGGCATGGCCATCCAGCCCGAGCAGGTGGTGCAGAACGGCCATCATTTCGCGATTGTCGACGAAGTGGACTCCATCCTCATCGACGAGGCGCGTACGCCGCTCATCATTTCGGGGCCGGCGACCGTTTCGACGAGCGCCCAGTATACGGCGATGAATCCGCTCGTGGCGAGCATCGTGCGCGTGCAGGTGCAGCAGTGCAACGAGTTCATCGCCGAAGCGAAGATGTACCTGGCCGAAGGCAACGAGTGGGGCTGTAAGCGCCGCATCTATCAGGTGTACCATTCCACGCCCAAGCACAAGCAGATGCTCCACATGTTCGAGGATGCCGCCATTCGAAAGCTCCACGAAGAAGTGGAAATGCAGATGCTCAGCGAGCTTCATCGCGAGGAAGGGCGAGCTCTCAAGGCCGAGCTCTACTTCACGATCGACGAGCGTTCGCGCGAAGTGGCGCTTACGGACAAGGGATGCGAGAAGATGAATCCGAGCGATCCCGAGACGTTCGTGATTCCCGATCTCCCAAGCGCGATGAGCCAGCTCGAAGGCGATAAGAGCCTGACGCCTGAAGAGAAGGCCGAAAAGAAGCGCATGCTCCAGGCCGACTTCATGGAACGCTCGGCGCGCGTGCACGTGATCGACCAGCTTCTCCGCGCCTACTGCCTCTACGAGCGCGATGTGGACTACGTGGTGCAGCAGGACCAGGAGGGCGTGGGCCACGTCTACATCGTGGACGAGTTCACGGGCCGTATCCTTCCGGGCCGGCGGTGGTCGGATGGCCTCCATCAGGCCGTTGAAGCGAAGGAAGGCGTGGAGATCGAGAAGGAATCGCAGACGCTCGCGACGATCACGATCCAGAATTATTTCCGCCTCTACACGAAACTTGCCGGCATGACCGGCACGGCGGAGACCGAAGCGCGCGAATTCAAGGACATCTACAAGCTCGATGTGACGGTGATCCCGACGAACCGGCCGATCCGCCGGATCGACGGCAACGACCAGATCTACCGTACGCAGCGTGAAAAGTACAAGGCGATCATCGAAGACGTGCGCAGGCGCCACGAGGCCGGCCAGCCCGTGCTGCTCGGTACGGTGACGGTGGATACCTCTGAAGTCCTTTCGCGCCTCCTCAAGGTCGCGAAGATCCCGCACGAAGTGCTGAACGCGATGAACCATGCGCGCGAAGCCGAGATCGTGATGCTCGCCGGCCAGCCCGGCGCCGTGACGATCGCCACGAACATGGCCGGCCGTGGTACCGATATCAAGCTCGGGCCGGGCGTGGTGACGCTGCCGCAGGAGGTCGTAAAGGGCAACCTTTCGCTTAAGGACAAGGTGCCGGGTGAAAAGAATACGATCCAGCAGATTCTCGAAGAGCATCCTCAAGGGCTCTTCGTGATCGGGTCGGAGCGCCACGAATCGCGGCGTATCGACCGTCAGCTCCGCGGGCGCTGCTCGCGCCAGGGCGACCCCGGCGGGTCGCAGTTCTACATTTCGCTCGAAGACAACCTGATGCGCCTCTTCGGCTCGCAGAAGATCGCGGGCATCATGCAGCGCCTCGGCATGAAGGAAGGCGAAGTGATGGAGCACCGCTGGCTCAACAAGTCGGTGGAAACGGCCCAGCGCCGCGTGGAGCAGCAGAACTACGCCATCCGCAAGCGCACGCTCGAATTCGACGACGTGATGAACAAGCAGCGTACGATCGTCTATGATCTGCGCGGTTCGATCCTCACGGGAACGCCCGAGAATGTGCATGGCACGATTCTCGACGTGTTCAACGACATCGTGCTCATGCAGACCGAGCGCTATCTCGCCGATCCCAAGGGGTCGGGCGTGGAGGAATTTCTCGCGTGGCTCAGTGTCACGTTCCCGGTGATGGTGACGGCGGACGATCTCAAGCCGTTCCTCGGCGAACCCGGCAAGGCGGGCGACTTCGTCTATAAACTCGTTGTGGAAGCCTACGAGGCGAAGTGCGCGATCGAGGATCCGCGCGTGTTGCCGTTCATGGAGCGCGGCGTGTTCTTGCAGTGCATCGACCGCGAATGGCAGGACTATCTGCGTGCGATGGACGATCTGCGCCGCAATGTGAACCTGCGTTCGTACGGCCAGCGCGATCCGCTCGTCGAATACAAGCGCGAAGCGTTCGACATGTTCGAAAACCTGATGACCGCCATCAAGACGGGCGTTGCGAACATGGAATTCCGTTCGCACACCGAGATGGCCATGCGCCGGATGATGGCGGCTTCAGATGACGGCCAAGGTACCCCGCAGGGTACGGTTGAGAACTTGGCTGAAGAGCCGGCCGAACCGATGGCGCAGGCGGCTTCGAGGCCGCGTCTTGGGCCGACGATCGAGGCGGCGCGGGCCCGGCAGCAGAAGCCGCGCCTGGGGCCGACAATCGAGGCCGCCGCGCAGCTCGCGGCGAGAAAGGCCGCCGAAGCGGCGGCGCCGAAGCCTGAGGTGAAACCCCAGCCGGCTCCGCAACCGCCGCCGCAGCAACAGCCGGCGGAGAAGCCGAAGTCGGCGATGGACGTCTTTGCGTCGATGATGTCGCAGGTTTCGGGGCGCGAGGTGCGCGTTGTGAAGCAGCCGCCGCGTGCGATGCCGGGCGGGGCGCCGGGTGCGAAGATCGGCCGCAACGATCCGTGCCCGTGCGGGAGCGGGAAAAAATTCAAGAATTGTTGCGGGCGCGGTCAGAATTGACTTTCCCGCCCGCCTAGCAACTCAGCGAACCCCATCTCGGGGCTCGGGCGAAAAAGGAGAAGAGAAAATGAACAACATTAAGAAAGTCGGAATTCTTGCGTTTGCGCTGATGGCCTCGATGACGCTGTGCGCGTTTCCCCATCGTGGGTATCATCACTTCCATCACCATCACCGTGGTGGCGTTGGCTTTGCCATCGGCGCCGGCATTCTCGGCGCGGGGCTTCTTGCGTCGGCCGTTTACGACGCCACCCATCCCTACTATGTCGCTCCGGCGGCTCCTGTGGTGGTGACGCCCGCGCCGGTTGTGACGCAGCCCGTGGTGGTGCAGCAGCCCGTTGTCGCCCAGCCGGTCGTTCAGCAACCCGTCGTGCAGCAGCCGGTCGCGCCGCAGGTGACCACGCAGATGCAGAACGTGTGGGTGGAAGGGCGCTACGTCGATCAGGTGAACGCCCAGGGGCAGGCGGTGCGCGTGTGGCAGCCCGGCCATTACGAGCAGCGGCAGGTGCAAGTGGCGGTTCCATGATGGACGGAATGGCTGTTGCCCGGTGCCAAGGCCGGTGAAAAGATACGCCTGTTGAACGTCGATGACGTGCAACAGGCGTGTTCGCCTACAAATCTTCAACGAAAGAGAAAATCCATGACCAAACCACTGACGAAACGGGATGTCGTGCTGCGTACGCTGGCACATCAGGAATCGGACAGGATTCCCTATTTTCTCGATCTCTCGGGCGAGAAGCTCAACGACATGATCCGTGTCACGGGCGACCCGCTCTTCTTCGAGCATTCCGATTCCTATCTCGCCCAGGAGCGGAACGAATCGTTTACCGATCTCGGAAACGGACAGTTCAAGGACATGTTCGGCGTTGTGTGGGATAAGGGCGTGCAGGAAGGCGACTTCGGCATTGCGACCGGGTTCCCGCTGCCGCGGGCGGACTTCGAGGGCTATACGTTCCCCGAGCCCGACGAGAAGCTCATCCGCGAGAAGTGCGAGCGCCTCGTTGCGCAAAAGGACAAGTTCACGATGTACATCATCGGCTTCTCCCTCTACGAGCGCCTGTGGGCGCTCCACGGCATTCCGGAAACGCTGATGGATTTCCTCATGGAGCCGGAATTCATCCAGGCCGCGCTCGATAAGATCGTCGAATATAACTGCAAGGTCGTGGATATCGTTTGCCAGTATCCTGTGGACTGCATTTTCTTCGGCGACGACTGGGGCCAGCAGAAGGGGCTCATCATGGGCTATCCGCTCTGGAAGAAGTTCATCTATCCCTGCCTGAAGAAGATGTACGCCCACGTGAAGAAATACGGCAAGTTCGTCGCGCAGCATTCGTGCGGGGACTGCGCGCAGGTGTTCCCCGACCTGGTGGAGCTCGGACTCGACATCTACAACACGTTCCAGCCCGAAGTCTACGACATCGTGGATTTCAAGAAGCGCTTCGGCGACAAGATCACGTTCTTCGGCGGCATTTCCACGCAGTGCTGCCTGCCGTTCATGAAGCCCGACGAAGTGAAGGCCGAAATGCACCGCATCATGGATATCCTCGGCAAGAATGGCGGCTACATCCTCGCGCCCACGCACGCGATGCCGAACGACATCCCGGCCGAAAACGTGCTCGCGTTCATGGACGTTGCGCGCAACGAGAACCCGCGGTAATTTCAACGACGAAAGGAATCTGGACAATGGAAATGAAGACGATTTCGGAAGCGCTCCAGGAAGGCCGCGCGAAGCAGGTGGTGGCGCTTGTCGAGCAGGCGCTCAATGAAGGCGTGAGTGCGCAGACCATTCTCGAAGAAGGCCTCATGGCCGGTATGAACGTGGTGGGCGAGGCTTTCAAGAACGGCGAGGCGTTCGTTCCCGAAGTGCTCGTTGCGGCGCGTGCGATGAACATGGGCGCGGCGCTCCTAAAGCCGCATCTCGCGGCCGCAGGCGTGAAGGCCGCCGGCAAGGCCGTGATCGGCACGGTGAAGGGCGACCTCCACGACGTTGGCAAGAACCTCTGCAAGATGATGCTCGAAGCGAAGGGCCTCGAGGTGATCGATCTTGGTACGGACGTGACGCCCGAACAGTTCGTGCAGACGGCGATTGAAAAGAACTGCAACCTCATCTGCTGCTCGGCTCTGCTCACCACGACGATGGGCGTGATGCGCGATGTCGTGGCCGCCGTTCAGGCCGCCGGCATCTGCGACCGGGTGAAGATCATGGTCGGCGGCGCGCCCGTGACCGAGGCCTACTGCCAAGCCATCGGCGCCGATGCCTACACCCCGAACGCCGCCTGCTGTGCGGATTGGGCCGCCGCCGCGGTTGCCTGAGCACGAAGATTCGTGATTGCTTCCGCGCCCGAAAAGGTTTACAATATCCACTTTCAAGGAGATTAGAAAATGCCTCAGAAGAAAGCAAAGAAGGAAATCGAATGGACGAAGCTCGGCTTCGGCTTTTCAGACGTGAACTGCCACATCCGCTATACGTGGAAGAACGGCAAGTGGTCGAAGCCCCAGTTCGTGAAGGATCCTTACATCACGATGCACATCGGTGCAAGCTGCCTGCACTATGGGCAGGAGTGCTTTGAAGGCATCAAGTGCTTCCGCCAGAAGAGCGGCAAGATCGCGATTTTCCGCCCGGAAGAGAACGCCAAGCGCATGTACCGCACGGCCGAGCGCACCTGCATGCCGCCGGTGCCGGTGGACATGTTCCTCGACGCCTGCGTGAAGGTGGTCAAGAAGAACAAGGAATTCGTCCCGCCGTACGGAACGGGGGGCTCGATGTATCTCCGCCCGCTCCTCATCGGAACGGGGCCGCAGATCGGCGTGGCGCCGGCGAAGGAGTATACGTTCATGATCATGGTGATGCCGGTGGGCGCCTACTACAAGGGCGGGCTCAAGCCGGTGCGCGCCGTGATCTTCGACCAGTGGGACCGCGCGGCGCCGCACGGCATGGGCGACGTGAAGGTGGGCGGCAACTACGCCGCCGGCATCTTCGCCCACGAGAAGGCGAAGCACGAGGGCTGGCCGGGTGGACTCTATCTCGATGCGAAGACGCACAAGTACATCGAAGAGTTCGCGACTTCCAACTTCGCGGGCATTTCGAAGGATGGCGCGTATGTGACGCCCGACAGCTGCTCGGTGCTGCCGTCGGTCACGAACATGTCGCTCAAGCAGTGCGCGGAAGACCTCGGCATCAAGGTCGAATGCCGCCCGATTCCGTACACGGAACTCAAGAGGTTCAAGGCCGTGGCGGCGCTCGGTACGGCGGTGGTGATTACGCCCGTGTGGGAAATCACCCGCAACGACCAGGTCATCAAGATCTCCGATCCCGAGACCGTTCACCCGACGCTCCAGAAGCTGTACGACACCGTGCAGGGCATCCAGTATGGCGTGCTGCCGGATACGCACGGCTGGTGCTATGAAGTGAAGTAAACGCGCGGTGAAGCTCGTTTCGCCCTATCTCAACCGTGCGGCGCGCGTGGAACTCGTCTCCTTGATGGACGTGGTGTTCCTCGTCTTGGTGTTCTTCGTCTATGCGACGTTCAACATGGCGGTGCATCACGGCCTGAAGGTGGATCTCCCCGCCGCCGCCGGCACGCACGAGAAGGGCGAACGGATCATCGTGACGATCGATCGGCAGAATGCGCTTCAACTCAACGGCCGCGCGCTTGAACGCGCGGCCCTCGTTCAAGAGGTGCGGCGGCTTCTGGCGGTGAAGCCCGATCTGCCGCTCCTCATTTCCGGCGACCGCCGCGCCTCCCTCGGCGTGGGCGTGGAACTCCTCGCCGAATTGAAAGCCGCCGGCGTCGAAAAAGCCAGCTTCCAGGTTTCAGGGGCGCGATAAGTCTAGGGTGAGACCGAGTTCGGCGAGGGGGGCGAGGACGAAGGCGCGCGCGTGGGCCCTCGGGTGGGGAAGGACGAGGTCCGGTTCGTCGAGGCGCAGGCCGCCGAAGTCGATGAGGTCGACGTCGATCGTGCGCGGGCCGTTCCGAACCGTGCGAATGCGGCCGAGATCGTCTTCGATTGCGTGCATGCGCCGTGAAAAGTCGTGTACCTCAAGCGCGGTTTCAAGAACGACGACCTGATTCAGGAACTTGAGCGCCTGAAAGGCGTCCGGCACGTCGACGGGTTCCGTTTCTATGACGCTGCTCGCCGCAACGAGGCGCGTTGACGGAAACGCCGCAAGCGCCGCACGCGCCCTGGCGAGATACGCCTCCCGCGGCGCAAGATTGCTCCCAAGGGCCACCACGGCTTGAATTCGTCTATCATCCTTTTGATTCATGCCGATATTATCGCATCATTTGTTCTGAAAGTCAAAGCGCAAGATGCGGCGATGGTGGCGCCAATCCCGTTTCCTTGTGCTTGTGTGTGGCGCCGAAATTTGCTATCATTACGACATTCGTGATGCGAAGGTTTGTCGTGTTCAAAAGAAGAGGAGAGAATTACAATGATGAAATCGGCGTTGTGCATGTGTGCGGCGGCAGCGGCGGGCTTCTGCTCAGCGGCGACCTACTATAAGGTCGGTGGCGATGCGGCTGGAGCGTCGTCGTTTACGGGGAATGTGAGTTCCTCGGTGGGGTGGTCCACAACGTCGGGCGCCTCCACCACGTCCACCGTCTCCGATTTCGCGAATTCGGACTTCATCGTCTCCGGCAACATCATCCTCCGTCTCCCGGCCACGGATACGGATATCGCCTTCGGCGGCCGGTCCCTCACCCTCACGAACGGGGGCGGTCTCACGCTGAAGAAAAACGTGAACGACGGAAACCGCAACGTGACGGTCAACGACCTTCGCGTTGTCGGAGCGGGATCCATCAACATGGCGCAGGATCTTTCGCAGTTCACGCTCAAAGGTGCGGTGTCGGTTGCCCCCGATGCGGCTTTGACATTCGCCTTCGGCCTTTCGACGTCGGTAGCCGACAGGCGTGCCTTGGTGATGGATGCGGCCATTACGGGTGATGAAACGACCTCGCTGGTCGTTTCGGGTTCGGGTACCACGTCTCAGGTCCAATCTTCGCCGCTGACGCTCAACAATGTGGGGAACTTCTTCGGTACGATCAAGGCCGGTGGCTCGCCGCGTCAACCGTCGCTCGTGGTGAACGGCGCCTATGGCGGCACGCTCACCGATCTTCCTGCCGAGACAACTGTGGCGTGGTTCGACTACGACGGGCTGCCTGCGGCGACGGGCCTTCGGATCGCCACCTCTACGCCGTCCACCATCCTCAAGACGAAACTCCGTTTCTTTGCGGACGAGACGGATCTCTTTGAAGGTGGTCACGTGATTCTCACGTTCCCCGCCGGAGCGGAAGTGGATCTTTCGGAATTCACCCTCCTCGGGGCGGTTTCGCCCGATGGTGCGACGAAACCCCTTTATCTGGAGCAGGTCACGAATGACAACCAAACGGTGTCGTTCGTCACGAAGGCTGGGCGTACGTTCTACAAAGTGGGTTCCGATGCCGCCGGCACGAGTTCCTTTACGACGAATGTGAGCGCTTCGGTTGGTTGGTCCACAACGCGTGGTGCGGCTTCCACGATGCCGTTCTCGGCATCTGAGATGGTGGCGGGGGACTTCATCGTCGAAAACCAGGTTCTTCGTGTACCGGAATCGGGTACTTCTTGGACGTTCTCCGGCCACTCCTTGCGTTTGATCGGCAACGATGCCATCAATTCGCTGATGCTCAAATGTGCAAACAACGGTACTGTCACACTCCCGAAATTGATCGTCGACCACGCACGCATTTTCCATGGCGTTGCAGACTACACCTACACGGTTGCCGGTGACATTACGATCGTTTCCGGAAGTACGCTCACGTTCATCGCGGCGGATACGAACACGCGCACGACGATCATGCGCGCACCCATCCACGGCGACACCACGACGTTCATCAGAATTTCAAGTGTGAATCCCGGTACTGAAAAGCACACGTTCGACGATCTCGGCGATTTCTTCGGTACCTTTGAGGATGCGGCATCGGGTGCTGCTTCTTCGACGATCGTTTTCGCCGGTGCATTCAACGGCACGGTGGGAGCCCTCTCTGCGAAGGCGGCTCTGACGGTCAATTACGACGGACTTCCCGAAGGCAAGGGCCTCAAGGCGAACCAGATTACGGCCTCCTTGAAGAAGATCAAGTTCTATAGTGCGACGACCGATTTTAATCGTGATAATCTGCCGCTTATGGTGTTTCCGGCGGGTACGGCCGTCGATCCGGCTGCGTTTACGCTCACCTATGCGACGTCGGCGGATGCCGCCGGGCAGTCGTTCCGCGCGTTGAAGACGTTCACGGCCGACGACAATTCCGTCGTGCTCGCGGTGGATGCTTCGCAGCCGATCTACGCGAAGTTCCTCGACGACGGCACGGGTACGTTCCGCTGGCATTTCTACGGCCCCGAATGGAACGAGGTGACGACGACCTGCGGCCTCACCGAACCGAATAACGCGATCACGGTGTGCTTTGAATCCTCCGCCCAATACGAGGCCATCAAGGCGCATCCCTGCACGGCGCGCGATTATCGCATGACGGCGTTCGCGGTGGAAGAGGATGTGGACCTCACCTCTGCCGGCTGGGCTTTCACGGCCGATCCCGGCGTCAAGATCGATCTCAAGGGGCACACCGTGCTCTTCCCGCCATCGTTCTTCAGCGGTTATTCCACGGCCTCTCAGCAACTGCTCAAGAATACGGGTTTTGATGCACAGTCCATTGACTCGGGCGCTTATGTGGCGGTTGTGGTCAAGGATTGGACGACGAGCGGAACGGTGGCGCTCTTGAAGAACAATGCCGCCAATGCCGGAAAGCAAAGCAATGGTTCGAACTGGTGCTTTATCAACAAGGGTGCAAGCATTTCCCAGTCCTTTGTCATGCCCGAAGCGGGGTTTTGTTCCTTGTCTCTCAATAACGCTGCGAAAAATCAGGGGAATACCTTTTGGTACAACGACGGTGCAGTGCGGATTGACGGAGCGACGGTCTTGTCATGGTCGGACTCGACCGGTTATACGCAGACGCGTTCGACCAAGGTGTATCTCGGAGCTGGTGGCCATACGATTCAGGTCACGTCTACGTCTGGTGGCGGTATGCCCGTCGACAATGTGTCGCTGACGCTCGTCCCGTCCGCTTCCCAAGTCACGGATACGGTGGGTGGCGGCGAAGTTCAGGTGGATGTGCCTTCGGGGGGATCTGCTGCCAATACGGCCGTGGCGCTTACGGGCGATCTGAAGTTCGTGAAGAAGGGCGCGGGCGTATTCACCATGAGCCGCATGGGGCAGTCGTATACGGGCGGTACGGAGGTCGAGGCCGGCAAGCTCATCACGGCGGCCGGTAGCGGCGGAAATGCGGATAATTCGGCCAAGTATCATTTCATGGGTGCGGAGAATTCCGAGATCACGGTTCAGCCGGGCGGTACTTTCGACATCGCGGGCAACTACGACTACTATCTCTACCATATCATTCTCAATGGCGGAACGTTCCGCAGCGGCTCGGCGACGGATGGCCCGGTGCCGCAGTCGCAAACCGCATGGGGTGGCGTGGGCTGGATGACGCTCACGGCGGATTCCACGTTCTATCTGCGCAGCGACGTCGTGTTCAACAACAAGGCCGATCGGCCGATCGACCTTGGCGGGCACGTCCTCACGATCGATGCGCCGATCGACTCGAAGTACATCCCATGGCAGAAGGACATCACGAACGGTACGATTCGCCTGCTCGGCGTTTCCACCGCGAAGGAATACTTCCGCGTGATGAGCCGCCCGGTGGAGGCGCGCACGGTGGACTTCATCGACCGGATGGGCCTCAACATGGAAACGAACATGAACGTGCGCGGCTACAATCCCACATTCACGTGGAACAACGCGCTCTGCACGGGCACGGCGGCCTTGAACGTGTACGGCACGTTCCGGCCGGACTCCGACTACTTCTACGGCTGTACGCTTCAGGACGGCGCCACGCTCGACCTGTCGGGCAAGGAAGAGACGTGGTCCACGACGAGCGCGGCGACGGCCGGGCGCAAGACGGTCGATTTCGCCCCCCACGCGCGCATCACGGTGAAGCTGGAAGGGCGCACCCATTTGAGCGGCAAGGTCGTGGATTGGACCGATCACGTGCCGGAGAATTACGATACGATCGAGTTCGTCCTCGATTCGGCCACGCGCGCCCAGGGGTACAACATCTACAAGATCCCTACCGGCGTTCTTCTTGAATGCGGAACGACGATCTTCATCCGATAAATGTGAATTGGAAGGGGGGGGCGTTCGTTCTCGGGAACGCTCCCCAAAAGCCCGAAGAGGGACGAGCGGGATTTAACTGAAAAGGGAGAAGTCTACTATGGCAAGTACGAACATTCGAATCATCGCGGGGGTTGCCGCAGTTGCGGTTTCTTGTCTGTGCGTCCAGGCGAAGATTGAACCCTATGGCATTCTTCCGACGGTGGCGCATTTGCCGTATCAGGAACGCGAGATCATGGCGATTGTCCATTGGGGACCGAATACGTTTACCAATGTCGAATGGGGCTTTGGCAATGTTCCGGCCGAGAAGGTGAATCCGGACAATCTCGATCCCGAACAGTGGGTGGTGGCGATGAAGGCCGCGGAGATCAAGTCGGTCGTGCTTGTCGCGAAGCACCATGACGGATTCTGCCTGTGGCCGAGCAAGTTGTGCCCGGACGGTTACTCGATGGCGAATGCCGGCGGGCGGAACAAGGGTTTCGACGTTGTACGCGCCGTTGCCGACGCGTGCCGGAAACACGGACTCAAATTCGGCTGCTATGTGTCGCCGTGGGATCGTCACCAGGCCAATTACGCGACACCGGCCTATGTGGACTATTTTCACAACCAGTGGCGTGAATTGCTCACCAACTACGGCGAAATCTGCGAGATTTGGCTCGATGGCGCCAATGGCGGTACGGGCTGGTATGGCGGCGCGAATGGCGGCAAGGGCGAGCGGCGGTCGATCCCGGAGGGCTACTATCGCAAGCCGCAGCTCTTGAAGATGATGCACGAACTCCAGCCGATGGCTTTGGCTTTCGGCGGCCACGGCAATTGGTCCACGACGTGGTGCGGAACCGAGAGCGGCTATTCCCCCGAGACCTGGAAATACGTGCGAAAAGGCGAAGACGGCGGGATGTATTGGACGCCTTCCGAAAGCGATACGCCGTTCCGCCAGCAGTGGTTCTTCCACCCGAACCAGCATCCGAAGTCGCTCGCGACTCTGGTGAAGGCGTATTATGAGTCGGTCGGGCGTTCTGCCGTTCTGAATTTCGGCATTGCGCCTGATACGCACGGACGCGTGTGCGACGAGGACGTGAAACAGCTCAAGGCGTTCGGCGACTGGGTGCGGGCGTTCAACGCGGTTGACTTGGCGGCGGGCGCGGAGAAAACCGTGACGGGAGGGGGCCTTGACCAGACCATTGAATTGAAATTGCCGAAGGTCGTGCGTTTCAACTGCTGCGATCTCAAGGAGGAAATCACGCTGGGACAGCGCGTGGTGAAGTTTGCCGTCGAGGCGAAAGTCGAAGGCGAATGGCGGCATCTCGCTTCTGCGACGACAATGGGGTATCGCCGGATCGTCCGGTTCGATCCGGTCGAGGCCGATGCCGTACGCGTGAAGGTGAAGGGCGAAGCCGAGCCGGTGGTCAGGTCCATCGCATTGCGCTTCGGCAAGAGCGTTGATACGGAACGTGGCATGGCGGACGATGCCTTGTCGCGCAGCCTGTGGAAACCGCTTGCGACGAGCGTCCCCAACCTCGAGACGGTGAAGTCTGTCTTTGACGGTCGGGCCAATACGCTGTGGCATTCCCACCCGATGTCGGGGCCGTTGCCGCCGCCGCAGTCGTTCGCAATCGACTGTGGGAAGACGGTGACGATCAAGGGCTTCGACTATCTGCCGCGTCAGGATGGCTGCCCGCGTGGATTGACGGATGGTTATGCGTTCTATACCTCCGACGACGGAAAGAACTGGACGTTGCGTGCCGAGGGTGAATTCGGCAATGTTCTCGCCAATCCCGTGCGGCAACGGGTGACGTTGGCCCAACCCGTCAAGGCGCGTTATTTCAAGTTTGTCGGCACGCATGCGGCCAACGACTGCAACCACGTCGCCGTCGCTGAATTCTACCTCTTCTAATGTAGTTCCCACGGAACACGCGAAGACCGATGGGTGATTTTGTTCCATCTAACGGTGGAAATTTGTGGTATAATGTTCTGCATGGAAAGCGCAATCTCTCGTTAACCGATCGCCGGTTGTGCAGACGGTTGCCGTGCCTTGTTATCGTTCGTTGATCGTCAATTTCGTAAAAATCAAAAAGGATAGAATCAATGCAGAATAGACGTGAATTCCTGACGAATTCGTTGATGGCTGGCGCAGCGCTCGCGGCTGGTGGCTGCGCGAGCCTGAAGGCGACCACCCAAGGGGCGCCGATGATCGGCTTCACCTGCAAGCCGCTCTCCACGGTGCGCGTGGGCGTGGTGGGCCTGGGGTCCCGCGGCGGCGGAATGATCGGCCGCGTGAGCCGGCTTCCCGGCGTGCGTGTGACGGCGATTTGCGACATCCAGCGCGCGAAAATCGATCTGATGCAGGCGCGGCTGCAGGCCCAGGGTCAGCCCCGCGCCAAGGTCTACGAAGGCCCCGAGGCCTACAAGGCGCTGTGCGATTCGAGCGATGTGGACGTCATCTACAACACGACGCCTTGGCAGATCCACGAGACGGTGTGCCTTGCCGCGCTTCGCGGCGGCAAGCACGTGATGAACGAAGTGACCTCCGTGATGGGCGTCGAGAAGGCCTGGGAGATCGTCGAGGCCGCCGAGAAGGCGCAGCGCCACTGCATGCAGCTTGAGAACTGCATCTACGGCGAAATCGAAATGCTCACCTTCAACATGGTGCGCAAGGGGCTCCTTGGCGAGGTGATGTACGCGGAAGGCGCGTATGACCACGATGGCCGCCACATGATCAACGATCATTTCCCCGCCTACCAGTATTGGCGCTACGACTGGTACCGCGACCATGCCGGCAACCCGTACCCCACGCATGGTCTCGTGCCGCTCTGCCTGACGATGGATATCAACCGCGGCGACCGGTTCGACTACCTCGTTTCGCAGGATTCGAAGGAAGTGAGCTTCACCTACTTCAAGCAGCATGCGGTCGCGAAGAACAACCCGCGCCGCAACGAGAAGGTGAAGATGGGCGATATGAACAACTCGCTCATCCGCACGGTGAACGGCAAGTCCATTCTCGTACAGCACACGGTTTCGGTGCCGCGGCCCTATTCGCGCATCCAGCTCGTGCAAGGTACGCGCGGTATTGTCGAGGACTATCCGTTCCGCGTCGCGCTAGAGAAGAAGTGCGGCGACAATCGGGCACACCATTGGATGAGCGATGAAGATGCCGAAGCGATCCGCAAGGAGTACATGCATCCGCTCTGGAAGACGATCGGCGAGATTGCGAAGAAGGCCGGCGGGCATGGCGGCATGGACTACATTCAGGACGCGCGCTGGAGCTACTGCCTGCGCATGGGCCTGCCGCTCGACACCACGGTGTACGACATGGCGACGACGGGTTGCCTCTGCGAACTCACCGAGTACAGCGCCACCCATCGTTCAAAGGCGGTCGACGTGCCCGACTTCACTCGCGGCGCCTGGCGGCATGCGCCGAAGATGGGGATTGTGGACATTGACTTGAATCATTTCCAGATCTAAAAACGAATCGAAGGAGAGAACGATGAAAAAATCACTGTTCGTTTTGGCGTTCTGCGCCGCTCTCGGCCTGATGGCAGACGTCGTTTCCATTGATCGCCCGGAGCTCGTGCTCAAGGGCGCTGCGATCGCGCAACTCGAAAAGGCGAAGTTCACCGCCACCCGTGTTGGGGCCTATTTTACCCCGGGCGAGCTCGCGAGTGCGCGCGTGCGCAAGGTCAAGAGCATCTACGGCGTCCCTGCGCTGCATGTGGAAATGCAATGTATCGACGCGGGGCTCGTCAAATGCCTCACGCTGGAATTGACGGATGGCAAGAACGGCGTCAACGCCTGGGTGATTTCCTCGAACTACTTGAAAGAGGAACAGGGATATCAGCTCGGCACGCCCTTCGAAAAGGACAACGGTACCTTTGCCGGCGACGTTGTCAACGCCGTCAATGCTCCACGCGGGCGCGGCTACGGCCTTCGTGATTTGAAGGTTTTGAAGTAGGACTTGCGTCTGAAACCGGGAGAACGGGCTTTTCGGTTTGCCGCCGACGCCCGGTTCTCCTGGCGAGTGCCGTCCTTGCCACTTTGGTTCTTGCGCCTTGGGCGTTTATGCGGTATAATTCTTGTCTTGTTTTGAACAATCAGACCATTCAACGAAAGACGAGTTCATAATGGACATCAATTTTTGGCTTTTTATTGTCGCGGGCTACTTGATCGGCGGGATTCCGTTCGGGTATCTCATCGGCAAAATGCGCGGTATCGACGTACGCACGGTTGGTTCGAAGAACATCGGCGCGACGAATGTGTATCGCACGGTTGGCCACAAATGGGGATTTCTTGCGTTCTTTTGTGACTTTTTGAAGGGACTCTTGCCGACCTTGGCGGCCGCCTGGGCGGCGCAGGATGGAGGGCGGATCTTCTCGTCGTCGAGTGTTGTCGTGGAAAGTCTGCCCGTGTGGGTGGGCCTTGCGTGCGTTGTGGGGCATACGCTTACGCCCTACATGAAGTTCAAGGGCGGGAAGGGCGTGGCGACGGCCTTTGGCATGCTCATGGCGCAGATTCCGTGGCTTGTCTTGGCGGCGTTTGCCCTCTTTGTCCTAACGGTGTGGCTCAGCCACTACATTTCGCTGGGATCGATTCTGGCGGCGGGCATTCTCGCCATTTTGATCTGGATTCCCACGCCTTTGGCGCATCCCACGCTGCCGTTGCAGATCGTGGTCACGTTTATCGGCGTTTTTGTCATCTACAAGCATAAGAGCAACATCGTGCGCCTGGTGAAGGGCTGCGAGAACAAGATTTATTGAGAAAAGGGACGTTATGAGAACGGCAGAAATCGAACGGAACACGAAGGAAACGCGCATCAAGCTGCGTTTGAATCTCGACGGCGACGGCCAGGGCGAGATCAAAACGGGCATTGGCTTTTTCAACCACATGCTTGAACTTCTGAAAAAGCATGCGCTTATCGACCTCGATGTCATGTGCGCCGGCGATTTGGACGTTGACTACCACCACACCGTTGAAGATGTCGGCCTTGCCTTCGGGCAGGCGCTCAACAAGGCGCTGGGCGACCGGGTGGGCATCACGCGTTACGGTTTTGCTTCGATTCCGATGGACGAGGCGCTTTGCGAAACCTCGATCGATCTCGGCGGCCGGCCGTTCGTCGTTTTTGCAACGGAGAAGAAGCACCTCATGGTGCGGGATTTCGAAGTCAAGCTTCTCGAGGAGTTCTTCCGTTCCGTGAGCGTGGAAGGGCGCCTCAACGTGCATGCGCGCGAAATCTACGGCGATGAAACGCACCATGTGTGCGAAGGCGTCTTCAAGAGCTTTGCGCGCGCGTTGCGCCAGGCCGTGGCGCAGGATCCGCGCGAAAAGGGCGTGCCGTCGTCAAAAGGCATCCTTTAAAGCGAATAGTGAATAGTGAAGAGTGAATAGTGAGAGAATAGAAAAGAGCGTGAAAATGAATTACAAGGTTGCGGATATCGGGTTGGCCGATTTGGGCCGTAAGTTGATTGAAACCGAAGAGCCGGAAATGCCCGGGCTCATGCAGACGCGTGCGAAGTACGGGCCGCAGAAGCCGCTTGCGGGCGCGCGCATCATGGGGTCGCTCCACATGACGGTGGAAACGGCGATTCTCATCGAGACGCTGAAGGAACTCGGTGCGGACGTGCGGTGGGCGAGCTGCAACATCTTTTCGACGAACGACGCCGCCGCGGCGGCGATTGCGAAAACCGGTACGCCGGTCTTTGCCTGGAAGGGCGAGACGCTGGAGGACTACTGGTGGTGTACGAAGGAAGCGATGACGTGGCCGGACGGCAAGGGCCCTGATCTCATCGTGGATGACGGTGGCGATGCGACGCTTCTCCTTCATCTCGGTTCGCGGGCGGAGAAGGATGATCGTGTTCTTGCGAATCCCGGGAGCGCGGAAGAGAAGGCGCTCTTTGCGACGATCGCCGCCACGCTCAAGACCGATCCCACCTGGTTTTCCCGTGCGGCGGCGAACGTGCGCGGCGTTTCGGAAGAGACCACGACGGGCGTCCACCGGCTCTATCAGCTCGAAGCGAAGGGCGAGTTGCTTTTCCCGGCCGTGAATGTGAACGATTCGGTGACGAAGTCGAAGTTCGACAATATCTACGGCTGTCGCGAGTCGCTCGTCGACGGCATCAAGCGTGCGACGGACGTAATGCTTGCGGGCAAGAACGCGTTTGTGTGCGGCTATGGCGACGTGGGCAAGGGGTGCGCGGAGTCGTTGCGGGAGAACCATTGCCGTGTGAAGGTGTCGGAAGCGGATCCGATCTGCGCGCTGCAGGCGTGCATGGCGGGTTTCGACGTGTGCACGGTGCAGGAGGCGCTCCCCTGGGCAAACATCTTCGTGACCTGTACGGGCAACGTGGATATCATTACGGCCGAAGACATGGCCAAGATGCGCGATCAGACGATCGTGTGCAACATCGGCCACTTCGACGACGAAATCCAGGTGGCGCGCCTCATGGCCTGGCCGGGCATCAAGCGCACGAACATCAAGCCGCAGGTCGACAAGTTCACCTATCCGGACGGCCACTCGATCTATCTTCTCGCGGAAGGCCGCCTTGTGAACCTCGGTTGCGCCACGGGCCATCCGGGTTTCGTGATGTCCAACAGCTTCACGAACCAGTGCCTCGCGCAGATGATGCTCTGGCGGGGTGGCGTAAAGGGCGTCATTCGTCTGCCGAAGGAACTCGACGAAGAAGTGGCGCGCCTCCACCTCGCGGCGCGCGGCGCTACGCTCACCACGCTCACGAAGCGTCAGGCGGATTACATCGGCGTACCGGTGGAGGGACCCTACAAGCCCGACTACTACCGCTATTGATTTTCCGGTGACCTCCAAGGAGGATGTGCTATGGCCTTTTTCTTCAAGAACCTACCGGTCTTTCTCGTGTTCGCCACGATGGCCGCCTTTGCCTGGTTGCATGGCGGCGCGCGGGCGGATGCGCTCATGCCTACGATTCCGTGGCTCTGGGCCTTCCTCTTTGAGGGATTGTTGTTTTTCCCGCAGCGTCACCCGCACGAAGATCCGTTTTCGGCGCGTCGTCGTGTGTGGGAATCGCTTCGAACCGACCCGCTTTTCTATGTGACATTGCTTTTCCTTGCGGTGCTCGTTATTCCGTTTACGAATCGCGGCCTTTGCCCCGAATGCGATGCCGCGCAGATTCTGGCGGGAGCGCGGGCCGAACCGCCGATACCGTATGCGCCGTTCTGCGTGAATGCGGCCGAACATTTCTGCGTTTTCATCTGGTTCTTCCCGGCTTTGACGGCGATGCTCGCCGCGAAGCACGCACTCTCCCGTTCGGGGAAACGCCTTTTGATGGAAATGTTGGTGTGGAACGCGACCGCTCTTGCGGTGTTGGGCTTCATTCAGCGTGGAACCGGTGCCGTCTCGGCCTTCTGGGGCACGACGCCCGCGGCGAAGGATTTCTTTTCCGTTTTTGGATATCCGAATATGGGTGGAGCCTTTTTCACGATGGCCTTCGGGTTTTCCGTGGGGTTATGGCAGCACCGCGTGGCGGAAGTCGCCGAATTGCCGCATATCGATCGCTCGAAGGGCTCCGTGAGCAAAGCGCGTATTGATCGGTTTCTGTATGCGCATTATCCGCTTATTGCGGTGACGCTGAACTTTTTTGCGGCGATTGCCACGCTTTGCCGTGCGGCGATTCTGCTCGTCTTCTCGCTCGCCGTTCTCGCCTTCCTCTACTACGAATGTTCGCTTCTGCTGGCGCGCCGCCATCGGGCGAAACGGGTGAAAAGCGCGGCGTTCGTGTTCTTCGGGGCGATTGTATTTTTGATTTCGGTCTTCATTTTTGCGCCGGAAGATCTTTCCAAGGAATTGGATTCGCTCTCTGTGAACGAAATGGCCGATCGGGTGTCGGGCAAGGCCCAGTATCATACACGGGTGGCGCTTGCGATCTTCAAGGACCATCCGTTCTTCGGCGTGGGGGGATGGGGATATCACCACTTCTTCCAGAACTACCTCAAGCCGGAGGAACGCAAGGAGTTTCAAACTGTTGGCGGCGCCAACGTGCATAATGACTACATGCAGTTCCTCTGTGAACACGGTGCCGTGGGGGCCGGGGCGCTGTTCGCCATCGTCATCTTGCTTCTTTCTCCGATTTTTACGGATTGGTATCGGCTTCTGCTCGCGGCTCGTTTTACGAAGTCGGAGAAGGCACCGCCAATGCCACGGGCGGTCTATTGCCTGCCGCCTGGGGTGTTTTGGATTCTCCTTGGCGATTTGGCGCTTTTAATCCATGCCTTTGGCGATTGTCCCATGCGTGCGGCCTCCTGCCTCTCGACTTTCCTCGTGACGCTGGCGTGTGCGCAGGGTTATATTCCGCGTGAAATCGAGGAACCTTCCCGATGAATAGACGTGCTTTCTTTGCGGCGCTCGGCACTGCTCCGATCATTGCGAACGCCAAACAGTTGATGACCTATCGTGCCGGCGCACGCGGGCCCAAAACGAGCCTCCTCGGCTATGGGTGCATGCGCCTCCCCACGCTCGAGGGCGAAAGCGCGAAGGATGCCGGCGGCGCGCGTATCGATCAGGAGCAGGTGAACCGTCAGGTCGACTACGCGCTCGAGCATGGCGTCAACTATTTCGATACGGCTCCCGTCTATTGCCAGGGCCATTCGGAAACCGTGATCGGTGCGGCCCTTGCGCGTCATCCGCGCAATCGATGGCTCATTGCAACGAAGCTCTCGAACATGAGCCCCTCGCTCCATTCGTTCGAGGCCTCGAAGAAAATGTACGAGGCCTCGTTCAAGAATCTGCGCGTGGATACGATCGACTACTATCTCCTGCACACGGTGGGCGGTGGCGGGCCCAAGGGGTTCGCGGCGCGATTCATCGACAACGGCATGCTCGATTTCCTCGTGGCCGAACGCGCGGCCGGGCGGATTAAGAATCTCGGCTTTTCCTATCACGGCGAGGAAGAGACGTTCCGCTACGTCCTTTCGCTCCACGAGAAGTACCATTGGGACTTCGCGCAGATCCAGCTCAGCTACGTCGATTGGCGCCACGGTACGGAAACGGCGAAATACAACCATGTGAATGCGGAGCTTCTCTATCAGCTCCTCGATGCACGGAACATCCCCGTTTCGGTAATGGCCCCCACGCTCGGCGGGCGCCTTGCGAAATTCAACTTCTCCGTGGCGCGCTGCCTCACGCCGCTTGATCCGGAAGCGACGCCCGCGAGCTGGGCGTTCCGCTTCGCCGGTTCAATGCCGCGCGTGTTTACGGTTTTGAGCGGTATGACGCGCCTTGAGCATCTGCAGGAAAACGTCAAGACGTTCTCGCCGTTGCGCCCGCTTGACGCGAAGGAATTTGCGGCCCTCGAACGCGCGGCGAAAGCCTATCTCGGTGACGATACGATTCCGTGCAACACGTGCGACTACTGCATGCCGTGCCCGTACGGGCTCGACATTCCCGGCATCCTCGGCTGCTGGAACGAAGCGGTGGCGGAAGGGCGCCTCCCCGATAATCCGAACGATCCCGCCCATGCGGCGAATCGCCGTCGTTTCCTCATCGATTACGAACGCGCGATCCCGCCCCTGCGGCGTGCGGAGCGTTGTACGGGGTGCGGACGCTGCTCGCCGCATTGTCCGCAGTCGATCGATATTCCCGCCGCGATCCGCCGCGTGGATGATCTCGTTGAAAAATTGAGGAGGAACGGCCGTGCGTAAGCTTCGTCTGCTTCGTATTCTGCTTGCCACGATCTCGTTCGTGGGGCTCACGCTCGCACTCTTGGACTTTATCGGAACGGCGGGGGCTTATCTGGGATGGATTGCCAAACTCCAGTTCATGCCGGCGGCGCTCGCGCTTTCGGTGTGGACCGTGGTGGCGATTCTCGCGTTCACGTTCCTCTTCGGGCGCGTCTATTGTTCGGTTCTGTGCCCCCTCGGCATCTTGCAGGACCTTTTCAGTTTCTTCCGCCGGCTTTTCGGCGTACGGTTCTCTTCCGCACCTCCTCTCGCGGGCGGCTGGCGCACGGTGCGCGAAGTCGTGCGCATCGCGCTTGCCATCGTCTTTTTCGCGGGTGGATTCCTCGGCCTCCACTATCTGTGGCTGGAGCCGTATGGCATCTATTCGCGCGCCGCGCAGGCGCTGCTCGGGCCGCTCTGGGGCATGAGCAACAATACGCTCGCCGCCTGGGCGCAGCATTCGGCTTCGGCGCGCTATTGGTTTCAGATGGTGGAAGTCGTGGTGCCGGCGGCCTGCCTGATGGCGGTTTCAGGTGGCGTGGTCGCGCTCATCGCGGCGTTGGCCGTGTGGCGCGGGCGCGTGTGGTGTAATACGATTTGCCCTGTGGGCACGGTGCTCGGCCAGGTGGCGCGCGTGGCGCGCTTCAAGCCGAAAATCGATACGGAGAAATGCATCAAGTGCGGCGCGTGCGCGCGTTCGTGCAAGGGGCGTTGCATTGATGTTCAAACGGGAAAGATCGATCTCGTGAAGTGCGTGGCGTGTTTCGATTGCGGTGCCGCGTGCAAGAAGGGAGCCCTCACATGGTCGAAGTGAATCGGCGGACGTTTCTGACCGGCGCGGGCCTGACGGTGGCCGGGTCGCTCGCGGCAGACGAAAAGGTGCTTGATGGCGGCCTTGCGCCCGTCTCGCCGCCCGGCGTTCCCGAGCGGAAGACGCCGCTTGTGCCGCCTGGAGCGGAGTCGCTTGCGGCCTTTACGCGCAAATGCGTGGGATGCCAGCTCTGCGTGCAGCAGTGCCCGAACCACGTGCTTCGCCCAGTCACGAAACTCGCGCGTTTCCTGCAGCCGGAAATGGGGTTCGAACGCGGCTATTGCCGCCCCGAATGTACGCGGTGCGGCGACGTGTGCCCCGCAGGCGCCATCCGCAAGGTGACGCCGGAGGAAAAGCGCAACATCCATCTGGGCCACGCGATTTGGCGTAAGGAACGGTGCCTTGCGGCAACGGACGGGATCGTGTGCACGGTGTGCGAGCGGCACTGCCCGGTTAAGGCGATCGTGCGCGTTTCGATGGACGAGTCGAATCCGAATGCGCCGATGGTGCCGGTGATCGACAAGATGAAATGCATCGGCTGCGGCGCCTGCGAGCATCTGTGCCCGGCGCGCCCGCTTCCGGCAATGACGGTGAAGGGTTTTGAAAAACATCGCGAGGTGAAACCGATGGGCGACGAGGATGTGTTGGCAGAAGCGCAAAAGGTGATTGCAGCGGGGAAGGCCGCCGTACTTCTCGTGAAGGACGGCATGTTCTTGGCCTCTGGAAATGGACGCGGCCTTGGGCCGCTCCTCGACCTCTTCGACCACAAACCGGCCGATTTGAAGGGCGCGTGGGTGATCGACAAGGTGGTTGGCAAAGCCGCCGCCGCCATTTGCGTGGCAGGTGGCGCCGGGCGCGTCCATGCCGAGCTCATGGGGGAGGCGGGGGCGGCGCTCCTGAAGGCGAAGGGGATTCCCTACACGGCCACGAAGATCGTGCCCGTCGTTCTCAACCGCGAGAAGTCGGGGCCGTGCCCGCTCGAAGCGACGGTGAAGGACATCCCCGAAGTCGATGCCCAATTGACGGCCATTCGTGCGAAGCTCGCTGAATTGCAGAATGTGAAAAAGTAAGAGAGAAAAAGGATTGATCGATGAAGTCGTGGATGCGCTTTACATTTGTTCCCGTTCTTGCCGGAGCGCTTCTCCTGGGCGCGCAAACGCTCTTTGCGCGGAAGCCGAATTACAACGAGAAGAAAATCGCGCCCTACACGCTTGAGGATCCGCTCACCTTTGCGAATGGCCGGAAGCTCGCCTCGCCGGCCGAATGGCCGGCCCGCCGCGCGGAAATCCTGAAGATTTTCGAACGGGAAATGTACGGCCGCACGCCGCCTGCCCCGGAAGCCGTGGTGATGGAAATGCGCGAAGAGGGCGTTGTTTTCGAGGGCCTTGGCATTCGTCGTCAGTATCGCCAGTGGTTCAAGGCGGATAAAACGGGGCCGCATCTCGACTGGATCCTCTTCCTCCCGAATCGCCTCACGGGCGTTGCGGTGAAGAAGGCGAAGGGGCGGGTTGCCTGCGAAAACGCGGATAAGGTGCCCGTTGTCATTTTCCTCAACTACCGCGGCAACTATGAGCTCGTGCCTGAGCCGATCGTGCCGGTGCCGGATAACGTGTGGATTCGCAATAGCCCCGTGTACGGCATCACGAATCATCTGCCGAACGTCGCAACGCGCGGGCGCGCGCGGAGTACGGCGACGATTTCCACGTTCCCGCTTGAGACGATCCTCGCGCGCGGCTATGCCGTCTTGAGCGCGTGCTATGGGCAGGTGTCGCCGGACGACGGTTCGGAAAAGGAAGCCTACAAGGGCGTTTTCACCCTGTGGCCGGCGCGGGATCCGAAGGCGACGGACAACATCACGGCTCTCGGCGCGTGGGCCTGGGCGCTCTCGCGCGGCCTCGATCTTGCCGAGCAGGTGCCGGAAATCGATGCGAAGAAGAGCGTCTGCACCGGATGCTCGCGCCTCGCGAAAGCGGCGCTTCTTGCCTGTTCGCGCGACGAGCGCTTCGCCGTCTGCGTGCCGAATCAGACGGGCGGCGGCGGCGTGCCGCTTGCGAAGCGCGATTTCGGGGAGAATGTTTCCACTGAAATGAAGGCGTTTCCGCATTGGTACTGCCGGGCCTATGGCAAGTATGTGGATAAAGAAGGCACGATGGCGTTCGACCAGCATCTGCTCGTTGCTTCGATTGCGCCGCGGCGGATTCTCGTGGAAGGGTTCAACGAGGGGTGGTTCGATACGAAGGGCGAGTATCTCGCCTGCCAGGCGGCAAGTGCCGCGTGGACGTTCCTCGGGAAGCCGGGTTTCCCCGAGAAGCCGTTCCCGCCTGTTTTCGACACGTCGTCGATCGGGCCCTATCTCGGCTATGTGCGCCGGGGCGGCCCGCACGGCCTTTCGGGCGTTGACTGGAATTGGCTCATGGACTTCGCCGATCAGGCTTTTCGCGCCACGGATCGCTGATTTATGGTATAATGTTTACAGCTGCTCGCCGGAGTGGTGGAATGGCAGACACAGGGGACTTAAAATCCCTTGCCCGGTATCGGGCGTACGGGTTCGACTCCCGTCTTCGGCACCAGTTTAAAAGGGGGGATGCGAAATGGGTGGACAACTTTCAGAGAAGAGCGATGTGCTGGTCATCGGTGCCGGCGTCGTGGGATGTTTTATCGCGCGTTCCCTGAGCCGTTGGAATCTCAACATTCGGGTCGTAGAGGCGGGGAGCGATGTCGCCGAAGGCGCTTCGAAGGCGAATAGCGCGATCGTCCATGCCGGCTTCGATGCGAAGCCGGGAACGAACAAGGCGAAATTCAACGTGCTCGGCAACCGGATGTTCGAGGAGGTGTGCCGTGAATTGAGAGTGCCGTTCAAACGGAACGGATCGCTCGTTCTGGCCTTCAACGATGAAGAACGCGCGGCGTTGGGCGATCTCGTGGCGCGTGCCGCGCAGAACGGCGTGCCGGTTGAACTCATCGGCGCGGAGGAATTGCGCCGGCGCGAACCGCGCGTTTCTCCCCAGGCCGTCGCGGCTCTCTGGGCGCCGACGGGCGGGATCTGCTGCCCGTACGAGCTCACGTTCCGGGCGGCCGAAAATGCGGCGGCGAACGGCGTGGAGTTTACGTTCGATGCACCGGTGACGGCGCTTTCCCGTACGGAAGAGGGGTGGAAGGTTGAATGCGCGGATGGCCGCACCTTTCTTGCGAAGGCGGTGGTCAACGCCGCCGGCATCCATTCGGACGAACTCAACAATCTCGTGAGCGAAACGAAGTATCGCATCGAAGCGCGTCGTGGCGAGTATCTCATGCTCGACAAAGACGAAGAAGGCACCTTCTCGGCGACGATGTTCCAGGTGCCCTCCAAGATGGGCAAAGGCATCCTCGTTTCGCCTACGGTGGATGGCACCGTGATCGTGGGGCCGACGGCCGAGGATATTCCGGATAAGGAGGATAAGGCCACGACCTACGCCGGCCTCGACAAGGTCAAAGCCGGTGCGCGGCGCACGTATCCCGGGTTGCCGCTCAACAAGGTCATTACCGAATTTTCGGGCCTTCGCGCGCATGAAACGACGGTGGGCGATTTCATTCTTGGCGAAGCGCCCGATGCGCCGTGTTTCTTCAATGCCGTGGGCGTGGAATCGCCCGGCCTCACGTCGGCGCCGGCAATCGGCGAATGGATGGCGGAGCGCGTTGCGGGGCGCCTCGGCGTTTCGCGGAAGAATCCCTCGCTCGTCTCCGCAGATGTGAGCGCCTGGCCGAAGACGCGCGAGATGAAGCCCGATGAGCTCGCCCAGCTCGTCGCGCGCGATCCGTCGTTCGGCCGCGTGGTGTGCCGGTGCGAAGCGGTGACGGAGGGCGAAATCCGTGCGGCCATCCGCTCACGCGTGGGCGCGCGCACGCTTGATGGGGTGAAGCGCCGTACGCGCAGTGGCATGGGGCGTTGCCAGGGCGGCTTCTGTACGCCGCGCGTCATCGAGATTCTCGGCCAGGAGCTCGGGCTTCCGCCGGACGCGTTTCTCGCGAGCCGCAAGACGGCGCCGCGCCAGCT
This sequence comes from Kiritimatiellia bacterium, assembly GCA_045617985.1. Taxonomy (GTDB): domain Bacteria; phylum Verrucomicrobiota; class Kiritimatiellia; order RFP12; family UBA1067; genus RUG572. Next base: position 17,474 of record JAZLJP010000006.1, on the reverse strand, counting down.
GCAGGCGCGTCCTTCGGTAGGGGCCGAGGTCGTGTCGCTCTTCGATGTGGTCGTAATCGGTGCGGGCCCGGCCGGGCTTGCCGGGGCGATCGCCGCGAAGGAGGCGGGGGCTGCACAGGTGCTCGTCATCGAGCGCGACGATGCGCCGGGCGGCATTCTGCAGCAGTGCATCCATAACGGCTTTGGGTTGCACCGCTTCAATGAAGAGCTCACGGGGCCGGAATACGCCCAGCGGTTCATCGATCGGGCGCAGGCTCTTGCAATCCCGATCGTATGCGGTACGATGGTCTTGGAGATCAAGAGAGCGGCGGGTGGGGCGCGTGCGCCGATTGGTGTGACGGCGATGAGCCCGCGGGGCGGCTTGCGCGTCTATCAGGCGAAGGCCGTCGTGCTTGCGATGGGGTGCCGGGAGCGCCCGCGCGGCGCGTTGATGACGCCGGGAACGCGTCCGGCCGGCGTCTATACCGCCGGCACCGTGCAGCGTCTCGTCAATCTTGACGGCATCATGCCGGGCAAGCGCGTGGTGATTCTCGGCTCGGGCGACATCGGCCTCATCATGGCGCGCCGCCTTACGTTCTCGGGCGCGAAGGTGCTCGCCTGCGTGGAAATCATGAAGAAGAGTTCGGGCTTGATGCGCAATGTCGTTCAATGCTTGAACGACTACGACATCCCGCTTCTCCTCTCGCACACGGTTACCGAAGTCGAGGGGCGCGAACATGTGACGGGCGTGAAGGTGAGCGCGGTCGATGACGACCTGAAGCCCATTCCCGGAACGGAACGCCATTTCGATTGCGATACGCTGCTGCTCTCGTGCGGGTTGATTCCGGAGAATGAACTTACGAAGAAGGCGGGTGCGGAGATCGACCCGAAAACGCGCGGCCCGCTCGTGACGCCGGAAATGGCCACCACGCTCCCCGGCGTTTTTGCGGCGGGCAACGTGGTGCGCGTGTATGATCTCGTCGATTGGGTGAGCCGCGATGCGGAGATTGCCGGAAAGAGTGCGGCGGCTTGGGCGAAAGGAGTGTAAACAATGAAAATGATCTGTATCAACTGCCCGCGCGGGTGTGAACTCGATGTGGAAAAGGTCGCTAGCGAGATTGTCGTGAAGGGGAATGGCTGCGCGCGCGGGCTTGCCTACGCCCGTGCCGAATTCGAAAAACCCACGCGCATGATCACGGGGCTCGTGCGCGTGGCGGGCATGCGCAAGCCCCAGCCGGTGAAGACGGCCAAGCCCGTTCCCAAGGCGAAGATCGCCGATGTGCTCTTTTCACTCTCGCAAACGACGGTGCAGCTTCCGGTGCGGATTGGCGATGTGATCATTCCCAACGTCGCCGGAACCGATGTGGACGTGGTGGCGACGGCGAATCAGGGTTGAAGCCGGGTTGGTGCCGAACGGGATGCGGATGCGCCTCCATCTTCTCGCTCTTCTTTTGGGTGCTGCGTTCGTGGGGCTCTTGGTGGTCCATGCCCATGAACTTGCGACCCGCGATAAGGACCCCCGTTTCGTTCGTTTCCTCCGCCGTTACGATCGTGCCCCCGGGGTGGTCGATCGTCTGCCGGCGCATGCGACAACGGTTGACTGCCGCCGTGCCCCCATTGAGGTGGCCGCGCCCGGGTCGGCGCTCTTGCATGTTCTCGACGATCTTGCGCTTGCGAACGGCGGCCACCCGATTCCGCTCACGCTCGATGCACGATTGCAGGCGTGTGCCGAAACGGCGATGACGAATAAGGTCGGCGCGGTTGTGGCGCTCGATCCGCGCACGGGACAAATCCGGGTGCTCGCCTCCACGCCGCGCGTCGCTTATTTGAATCGGGCGCTCAATGGGCTTTATCCGCCTGGCTCGACCTTCAAGGTGTTCATGAGCGCGGCGGCCCTTTCGGCAGATTACGATCCGCTTTTCAATTGTCCGGCGGCGGGGTGGCGGCCGGGACCTTCGACGCCGCCGATTCGCGATGTCGAAGCGCGGGATTTCGCGCGGCGGGGAAAGGTGTGGAAAGGGTTTGGCACGTTGCGGATGAGCGATGCGCTCGTCCATTCGTCGAATACCTATTTCGCCCAACTGGGGGCGGGATTCGGCCCCGAGCGGTTTGCGAAGGCGGTGGGGGCGGCGCGCCTGCGCGATCCCGCGATCGTCTTGGCGTCGTCCGTCGCGTCGCTCGATTCGGTGGGCGGCGGGGTGCCGGAAGGGCTTTCGGCCGCGCGCCTTGCGCCGGTTGCGATCGGCCAGGGCTCGCTTCAGCTCACGCCTTTGGGGGTGGCGCTCGTGACGGGCGCGGTGGCGGATGACGGGCTCATGCTTGCGCCCACCTTGTCGCCGAGCGCGAAACCCGTTCTACGGGCGCGTCCGTTCACGATGGCGGCCGCCCAGCAGGTGAAGAGGATGATGCGCCGTGCGGTACGTCACGGTACGGGGAAGGGGTGCGAGATTCCCGGGCTCGACGTGTGCGGTAAAACGGGAACGGCGGAAAATTCCCGTGGCCGCGATCACGCCTGGTTCACCTGTTTCGCCCCCGAAGCGGCCCCGCGGCTTGTGGTCACCGTGGTGGTGGAACATGGGGGCTTCGGGGCGACGGCCGCAGTTCCTGTCGCGCGGAAGGTGCTCCTTGAAGCACAACGGCTGGGGTACTTCAAATGACGGGAACGATCTTCCAGGCGCTGGCCATTCTCGCGCTCGCGTTTTTCGGCATTCTCTTCCAGGCTCGGCTTGCGGAAATGGTACCGGCGTTTACTCCGCTCGTCTTGGGGCTGGCGGGGGGGATCGCGGCCGCCGTTGCCGTCGCGCGCGGTCGCACGGAAGCTGTTTTGCGCGGGCGGGGAGCGGTGTGGTTCGGATGGTGTGCGATGGGGCTCCTCGTCCTCCTGCTCGTCGTTGGGCGGCGCTATCGCGGCGGCGTCTACCTGCCGGGGCGCATCAATCCCTCCGAATTCGTGAAACTGGGGCTGGTGGCCTTTGCGGCGGGGCGGCTTGCCGTGGCGGAGGGGCGGCCCACGTGGCGCTTCTCTTTGGGGGTGGGGGCGCTTCTTGCGCTCGCGGCGGCAGTGGGAGATTTCGGTTTGGCCGCGCAGCTTGCCCTTACGGTCGCAACGATGCTCTTCGCCGTTTCCTGGGTGTGGGGTACGCTCGCCTGGGGGGGGATCGTATTCGGGGCGTGTACGGCGGCGGTGTTCCCGATGGGGCATTTGGCCACGCGCTTTGCCGTGTGGCGCGACCCGCTTGCAGACGCGACGGGGGCGGGGTGGCAAACGCTTCAGAGCCTTGCCGCGGTGATGCGTGGCGGCGCAACGGGAGTGGGCTTCGGCCTTGGCCATGCCGACCAGGTGCCGATCGTCATGAGCGACTTCATCTATGCGGCGCTCGCGGAGGATTTCGGCTTATTCGGTTGTGCCGTCGTGCTGGGCGTGTGGGGATTCGTGCTCCTTCGCGCTCTCAAAACGGCTCGGCGGGCGGCGGAAAGGGGGCAAAGCGCCTCGGCGCTTCTCGCAACGGGAATCGTGGCGAGCCTCGCCGTGCAAATCGTCCTCAACATCGCGGGCGTCTTGAATGCGCTTCCCATGACGGGGATTACGCTCCCGCTCATTTCGCACGGCGGCATGTCGCTGATCGCGACGCTGGTGATGGGGGGCGTTTTGGTGGGGCTGGACGCGTCTTTTTCGCCGCTTTCTTCTGTTCCCGCATCTGGCGCTCGAACGCGCGGAGGCCGCGGTTGCGCAGGCGGCAAGAAGGGCACGTCCCGCAGCCCGCGCCCGGCACGCCCCTGTAGCATGTCACGGTCTCGTTCTTGACGATGTCGAGAATGCCGAGCCGATCGGCAAGGGCCCATTCGGCGGCCTTCGAGAGGTGCATGAAGGGGGTGACGATGCGAATCGGGTAGTCGAGGGCGAGGCGGATGGCCCTCTGTTCGGCGCGGATGAAGGCCGCCCGGCAATCGGGATAGCCGGAAAAATCCGCTTCCGAGACGCCCGTATAGACGTCGGTCGCGCCAAGCGACTTGGCCCACACGGCGGCGAGCTGGAGGAAGATCGCGTTGCGGCCTTCAACGACCGTATTCGGGCACTTGGCGGCTTTCGCCTTGTGGAAGGCCTGGTTGGCCGACATGAGGGCGTTCGCGGTGATGGAGGCGTAGAAATCGAGCGCGACCTCTTGCCAGGCGGCCACTTTAAAGATTTCCGTCGCAAGCCGGCGGGCGTACCGCACCTCGATGGCGTGGCGCTGCCCGTATGAAAAAGTAAGCGCTGCAACGTGCTCGGCCCCGTATTTACGGGCGGCTAAAGCAAGGCAGGTGGCGCTATCCTGCCCGCCGCTGAGCACGACGACGGCTTTGATGACGTTTTGGGGCTGTTTCTTCATGTGTGATAGTATACCACAAAATACTTGCGATTGCGCTCCATAGATGATACAATAATGGACAATTTTTTAACCACGAAGGCGTTTCGCGCCAAAAGGCATCAGACAAAGAGCAGTCATGGCAAATCAGTATTTGGGCATAGACATCGGCTCAACGACCTACAAGGCCGTTGTCCTTTCCGAGGACGGCGAAGTCTTGGAGTCGACGTATCAACGTACGCAACCGGTGGATTCTGGGCGCTTGGCCTGCACGGGGCGTTGTAGTGGTTGCGGTAATTGCAACATGGGTGCCGTGCGGAAAACGACCGATGCCTTTCTTAAGGAAAAGAACCTGACTTATGCCGACATGGCGGCCGTGGTCGTGACGGGCAGTCAGATCGTGGATGACACGAAGCGGTTCATCCCGTTTGATTTCCAGGTGAGCGAGGTTTCGGCCCATGTGGCGGGTGCGAAGCATTTCTACCCCGATGTCGATGCGATCATCGACTGCGGCGGGCAGGATTCCAAGTGCATGGTCTACAACCCGGAGATGCAGCTTTGGACCTCGATGATGAGCGGCGTGTGCGCGGCGGGTACGGGCAGTTACCTCGATAGCGTGGCCGCGAAGCTCGGCGTGCCGGTGGAGGAAATCACCGAGAAGGTCAATTACGAATCGGATACCGAATTCAGTTCCGTGTGCGCGGTGCTCTCGGCCACGTCGATCAACAAGTTCAAGAACCGGATTCCGCTCGGGGATCTCCTGGCGGGGGCCTGCAAGGCGCAGGCGCGTACGATTCTCAACAGCGTGGGCCAGCTCCTGTTGCATCGGCCAGGCAAGCGCATCCTCTTCCAGGGCGGCGTTGCCTCGAACGGTGCCGTGGCGCATTATCTGCGCGAGCTCACGGGCAGCGAGATCGTGATTCCCAAGTACCATCAGGTGATGGGGGCGTTGGGGGCGGCGTGCCTTGCGCGGCAGTTCGTGAATTTGAAGGGCAAGCTCGTGCTCGACAAGATCGAATACGAGCCTACGCGCGCGAAGTCGGTGGCGATGCGCACGAGTTGCACGAAGCACGACTTCTTCTCGCGTGACAAGTCGAAGCCGCTCGTGTGGCGCAATCTTTTCTTCCCGAGCGAAATCCTGAATGCCTTCGGGTGCCGTATCCGCACGCTTGAAACCTACGCGGCGCTCTTTGCGCGCCGGCCGCAGCGCATCAAGGAAGCGCTCGGGCGTGCCGCCCAGAAGGGGTTTGACCAGCAGACGTGCTCGTTCCTTCGCGTCCTCGAAGGCATGCCGATGGAGAAGCCGGATTTCGTGGTGTCCACGAGCCAGCCGTGCCAGCAGGCGGAGCGCATTTTTGAAGATCTCGTTGGCGAGTACGAGATTCCCGATCGGCTCTTTTCGCTCCACACGCCGATCAACAAGCATACGCCGAACGCCGTCGAGGTGATTGCAGACGGGCTTGCGGAAGCGATTTATCTCATGGAGAAGAGTTTCGGGCGGCGGCTCGATATGGGGCGCCTCGAAGAGGCGATCGAGCTTTCCAATCAGGCGGCCGATTATGGGCGCAAGTGCAACGAGCTGCGCTGGACTTCGCCGCCGCTCGTGCGCGGGAGCGAGGCGATCTACAATGCGATCGTCTTCTCGCAGTGGTGGGGCACGCCGGAATTCGTCGATATCCAGAAGCAGTTCTACGAAGAACTCCTCCTGAAGAAGGAATGGGCCGAGAAGCGCTATTCGATCGACGATACGCATCGTCTCCTGTGGATGCATCTGCCGCCATTCTACGATACGCGGCATCTCGACTTCATCGAAGAGCGGTGCAACGCACCGATCGTTTTCGAAGAGACGAACTTCATCGGCTGGGGTACGCTCAACTCGAAGGATCCGCTTCGTTCGCTCGCCGAAAAGCTGCTCACGACGGGTTTCCTCGATCCGGCGTTGCGCATCGAATACGTGAAGAAGGCGATTCCCGCCGGCAAGTTCACGGGATGCGTGCTCTACACGCATGGATTCGGCCGTTGCAGCCTCGCGGATCGCCCGTTCTCGAAGCACCTTCGTTCGGCGCTCGAAGAAATGGGCGTGCCGCTCCTCGCGCTGGAAGGCGACTGTATGGATGCCTCGATCGACCCGTGTTCCACGGTCACGAAGATCGCGTCGTTCGTGGAGGCGCTCAATTTCAAGCGCTACGGCAATCTCTTCGGCAAGGTACATGGTTGATTGCGCTTTTCGCGCATTGCGGCCGATGCGGAATTTTGGTATATTAGAAGCATGAAAAAATTATCCATGCTTGTTCTTGCCGTTTGGACCTTGGGTCTCACGGCAGCGGATTCCGCCGTTTCCACGGCGGCGGATTGGCGTCCATCCGTGCGGTGGCGCGGGTTCAACTTGCTGGAAATGTTCATCAAGTCCGGGCCCGACGCTCAACCGAAGGAGTTCCGTGAAGAGGATTTCGCCTTCATGAAGAAGTGGGGCTTCAATTTCGCCCGCCTCCCGATGGACTACCGCTTCTGGATCAAGAACGGCGATTGGAACGTGTTCGATGAAGACCACTTGAAGTACATCGACCGCGCACTTGCCCTCGGAAGGAAGTATGGCGTCCACGTCAACATCTGCATGCACCGCGCGCCAGGCTACACGGTGGCGCGTCCGGCGGAGCCCACGAACCTTTTTACGGACCCCGAAACGCAATGCGTCTGCGCCCGCCATTGGGCCATGTTCGCACGCCGCTACAAGGGCATCCCGAACGAAGAGCTCAGCTTCAACCTGTTCAACGAGCCGGCGAACGTGAAGGACGAAGTCTACGCTTCCGTGGCGAAGCTGCTCATCGCGGCGATCCATCGCGAAGATCCGAACCGCTTCATTCTCGCAGACGGTCTCCAGTGGGGTTCCAAGCCGGCATGGAAGCTCGTGGGCCTTCGCAACGTGGGCCAATCGACGCGTGGCTATGCGCCGCACGGCGTTTCGCACTATCTCGCCCCCTGGGCCGGCACGCCCTCGGCGAAGCCGGTGTGGCCGCCTGTAGCGGGCAACCATCCGCGCTATGCCGATCCGGGCCAGGACTACCTCTATCGCCAGCAGCTCGCCGCCTGGGATGATGTTCGCGCGGCGGGAACGTTCGTGATGGCCGGCGAATTCGGCGTGTGGAAGAAGACGCCGCATTCGATCGTACTCGATCTCGTTGAAGACTATCTGGTTCTCTGGAAGGAGCGGAACATGGGTTGGGCGATGTGGAATCTGAGAGGCGAATTCGGCATCCTCGATTCCAATCGCGCCGATGTCGTCTACGAAGAGTATGATGGCCATAAGCTCGACCGCAAACTCCTCGATCTGCTGCTGAAATACTAGGGCGTCAGATTGTTTTCCGATTGCTTTTCGCCCCAGAATTCGTTACAATATAGAGACCATTTTTGGAGGTTTTTTCTATGCGAATTCTGACAGGCATTCAACCCTCGGGCAAGCTGCACTGGGGCAATTATTTCGGCGCGATGAAAAACGCGTTCGAACTGCAAAAAAAGGGCGAAGCGTTCCTTTTCATCGCAAATTATCACGCGATGACGACGGTGCGGGACGGGGCGACGCTGCGGGAGCAGACGCGCGACGTGGCGATGGATTGGCTCGCGTGCGGTCTCGATCCCAACGAGACGGTGTTCTATCGTCAGAACGACGTTCCCGAGGTGCAGGAGCTCGCGTGGTTCCTTTCGTGCGTGACGCCGATGGGCCTCCTCGAGCGGTGCCACAGCTACAAGGATAAGCTTGCGCATGGTTTTGATGCCTCGCATGGTCTTTTCGCCTACCCGGTGTTGATGGCGGCGGATATTCTCATCATGCAGACGGATCTCGTGCCGGTGGGCAAGGATCAGAAGCAGCATCTTGAAGTGACGCGCGATCTTGCGATCAAGTTCAACAACGCCTACGGCGAATGCTTCAAGATTCCCGATGCCTACATTCCCGATACGGTCGCCACGATTCCGGGTACGGACGGGCAGAAGATGTCGAAGAGCTACAACAACACGATCCAGCTCTTCGAGGATTTGAAGTCCATCAAGAAGAAGATCATGGGCATCGTCACGGATTCAACGCCCATGGAGGAGCCCAAGGAACCCGAGGGCAATTCGATCTACGAGCTCTACAAGCTCTTCGCGACATCGGAGGAAACGGCGCAGATGGCGGCCAATTTCCGTGGCGGCAACTACGGCTACGGCCACGCGAAGAAGGCGCTGTTCGAAATCTACCAGCGTGTGTTCGAGCCGTTCCGCGCGAAGCGCGAGGAACTGGCGAAGGATCCCGCCTTTGTCGAGGACATTCTGAAGACCGGCGCGGCTCGCGCCCGGATCGAAGCGGCCAAGACCATGGACAAGGTTCGTGCCGCCGTTGGCCTGTGATTCATCTTCCATTTCCCATCATCCATTTCCCATTTTCCATTCTCCATTTTCCATTCTCCACTTTAAATTTTCCATTTGAATCATGGCCCAGGCGGAACTTCTAGCAGAAGACTACAAGGTGAACCTCGATGTGTTCGAGGGTCCCCTTGATTTGCTGCTTTATCTGATCCGCCGTGAAGAGCTGGATATCTACGACATTCCGATCGAGCACGTCACGAAGCAGTACATGGCGTATCTTGATTTGATGCGCCAGCTCAACCTCGACGTGGCCGGTGAATTCATCGTGATGGCCGCAACGCTCATGGTGATCAAGAGCCGCATGCTCTTGCCGGTCGATCGGCGGGCGGCGGAAGAAGGTGTGGAAGAGGAGTGGGTGGATCCGCGCCTTGACCTCGTGCGCCAGCTTGTCGAGTACAAGAAGTTCAAGGATGCCGCCGGCAGGCTCGGCGAATATGAAGCGCTTGTGCAGGAGCGTTTCGACTACGGCGGCGGCCGCCCCAAGTTCGAGAAGACGGCGGCCGATGCGGCCGATGCCTTGTCGCGGATTGACCTTTACGATCTGCTTACCGCCTTTCAGGAGGTTCTCGCGCGGCTCAACGAGATGCCGCAGGAGGAACTCAAGGGGTCGCGGTGGAGCGTGCCGGACAAGATGGACCTCATCGTGGAGCGCACGCGTGCCGATGGGCAGGTCTCCTTCTCGCACCTTTTCAACGAGAAGTCGCCCCGCGGCGAGGTGATCGTGACGTTCCTCGCGCTGCTCGAGCTGTTGCGTCAGCATCGCATCATCGTCTATCAAAACGCGGCGTTCCATGAAATCACCGTATTGCCTTCGAAGGAGATGCCGGATGACCAACCGCTGGATGCGCCGGATGAATGGTGAGGGGGCGCAAACGTCATGAACGAGTTGAAGAGAGAAATTTAAGATGGCAGACGAAGAGAAGAAAAACGAACAGCCGGTTGATCCGGTCGAGACGCCGCCCACCGAACAAGTGGAAGCGGTTGAGGCGCCGCCGTCTGCCGAACCGGTAAAACTTGAACCGATGAAACCGCGAGGGCCGCGCATTCCATTGCCGTCCTCCCTGCAGGAAATCATCGGCTCGCTTCTTTTTGCGAGCGAATCGCCGCTCACGGCGAACGAGTTGCGCGCGTGCGTGAAGGGCGTTGCACCGGAGGATGGCGATGACGCGGAGGTCATGGCCGTTTACCAGAGTTGCACGTCGCGCGAAATCGAACAGGCGTTGCGCGGCCTTGAAAAGGAACTCGAGCGGAGCGGGTGCGGGTTCCGTCTCGTGTGTGCGGGCGGCGCCTATCGGCTCCAGACGGCTTCGTCGTGCGGACGCTACGTGCGCGCGCTTTTGAAGCTCGATCGGCCGAATCGGCTTTCGCGGGCGTCTTTGGAGACGCTGGCGATCATCGCCTACCGTCAGCCGATTACGAAGGCGGAGATCGAGCAGATCCGCGGGGTCGCCGTTGACACGATTGTGAAGACGCTTGTCGATTTGCAGCTTGTGCGCCTCGTGGGCCGGAGCGAACTTCCGGGGCATCCGTTCCTTTATGGTACGTCGCCGCTCTTTCTGGAGCATTTCGGTTTGGCGTCGCTCAGCGAACTCAATGCGATCGATCCAACGCTGCAGCGGTCCAATCCGCGTGAGCGCGCGAAACTTTTCGTGAAGGAGAAGAAGCCCGATGCGCCGGCCGGAGAGGGCGAGACGTCAGAGGCGGCCGCAGAAGCGCCGGCACCGGAAGCCAGCGCCGCCGAGGCTGTTGCCGAGGGCGAGGCCGCCCAAGGCGAGGCTCGGGAACCGCGCATGCGGGTTGCGTTCCGCCCCGATGAGGCGGAAGACGAATTGATTGACGACACGCCCGACGAAGCCGTTGAGGAGGGCGATGAATCGCTTGTCGACGATGAAGGCGATGACGAATCGCTCGTCGACGACGAGGATGAATCGCTCATCGACGATGACGACGAGGCGGACGAGGATGGTGAAGAGGACGACGAGGGAGAAGAGAATGCCGAAGGAGGAGACGATGAAGAGTGAACGAATGACAGCGGGACTGATTCTCCGTGCGAGTGTTGGCCTGATGTTGGCGTGCGGGTGGTGTGGCGGTTGCAACAAGGGGCCGTCGCTTGCCGAAATCGAAGCACGTGAGCGGGCTTCGCGTTTTTACACGAACGCAATGGACGATTTGAAGGCGGGGCGGCCCGATGCGGCGATAAAGGGGTTTGAGCGCGTGGTGCTGCAGGAGCCGAAGTCGTATTCCGCGCATTTCCAGTTGGCGATGTTGTTGCAGGATGTGCGAAAGGACTACATTTCCGCCATTGCCCACTATCGTGCCTATATGGCCTTGCGCCCGGCATCCGACAAGGCGACGGTGGCCCAGGAACGCGTGAAGCTTTGCGAGACGCTGCTTTCCGCTGAAATCGTGCGGAAGGCCGGCGGAAGCGCCACCAATAAGCTTGTGGCGGATAACGAGAAGCTGACGGCGGCGCGCGATACGTTGACCGGGCAGGTCAAGAAACTGGAATCGGAGCTTGCGAAGGCGAAACGCGAGGTTGCGCGTTTGGAAGCCGAAGGCAAGGTGAAGAGCCGGTGCATTGCGCGCATGAGCGAGGCCGTTGAAGGAACGCCAGTTGCGAAGTCCACCACGGTGAAGGAGGCCCTCGCCGAAATGGGGAAAATCGATGACAACGTGGAGAGACGCATCCTTCGCCCAACCGACGCCGATCTTCTGGACGACGAGGGCGATGCTGCGCCGTCCAGCCTGCGGAATTCGGCTGAATTGAAGGGCATCAAGGCCGACCTTGCAAAGCTCGATGCAGAAACGCTGACGCCGCCTGTGCCGCCGCCGTCGCCCTCGAACGGCAAGAAGGTGAAGGCGACTTCGGAAAAAGGACCTGCCAAGGCCACGACGGGGGCAGGCGTCGCCGATCAGTTTTTCGGCGGCAAGCGTGTGAAGACGGCATCGACGCTTCGCCCGGAAACCTACACCGTGCAGGACGGCGATACGCTTTTCAAGATTTCCCAGCGTTTCTACGGTTCGGCGCGCATGTGGCGCCAAATCCAGGATGCCAACCGCGGCGTTGTGCCTGCCGATGGACGCGTTCGGGCCGGTCAGGTCATCCGGCTTCCCTAATTGAGGGTATTGATCCATGGACGCGTTTCCTTCGTTTCTCATGCGTGGCCGTTCGAATTCTTCTGAATTCGAATTGCCGTGGTATCTTGATGAAGAAAGTGAAGAGGCGCAGAGACCGACGGCCATTGCCGATTGGCGGCTTTATCATTATCTGGCAAGCGGTGGAATCCGTGCGTTTGCCAATTCGACGATGCGGATGATCGTGCGGCGGCGCCAGAATCGGTTTCTTGGATTGGCCGGAGGATTGATGGTGCTATGGGTCGTTTTCCGTTTTGTTTGAAACCGTTTAAAAAGAGAGTAAAGGAGTAACATGAAAAAATCGATTCTCACCTTGTCCGTTCTTTTGACGGCAGGTTTCGCGATGGCGCAAGACAACAATGTCAACGATGTTATGCTCGCAAATTCCGTACGTGAGGACTATCAGCGTGAACAGGCGCTTGCTGAAGTTCCGCGCCTCGTGAAACAATTCGAGATCTTGGTGCAGAATTACGACGAAATCGGTCAGCGCCTCGTGAAACTCGAGGCGGCCGACCATACGGCTGGCCTGCGGGCGGAACTCGACGCGCTCCGTGCCGAGATTGCCGAACTTCGTGTGGCCGTGCGCCGCGAACAGGACGCGATGCGCCAGGAAATCGTGCGCGATCTCGCTGCGCGCATGCAGAAGCTGATTCCGCCGCCTGCTCCTGCTCCGGCTCCTGTTCCGGTCGTTGCGCAGTCCACGACGCCGGTTCGTGTTGTTCAGGCGCCTCCGCCTCCGCCGCCGCCGGCGATCGGCCCGCATTACGAATATGTGGTGCAGCCGGGCCAGACGCTCTCCTACATCGCAAAGGGGTTTGATACGACGGTTGCGAAGATTCTCGCGGCGAACCCGAAGATTAAGGCGAATGCGCTTCGCCCTGGCCAGAAGCTGATCATTCCGGCAGAAGATAAGCCCGCTCCGGGTAAAAAGACGGTCAAGCGCCGTTAATCAAAGTAAACGGCGTGCGTGAGATCGGGGCGAACCTGAACGCGCGCGCCGTGTACGAGTGCGACGTCGCCGGAGAGACGGGCGATCACCGTTGTCTTCGGCGCGTCCAGAAGAACGTGAACGATCGTTTCGGCGCCGAGCGGCTCCACGAGATCCACAATTCCTACGAGGCCGGTTCCCGGCCCCGTGAGTTTTTCCAGCTTCACATGTTCGGGCCTTACGCCCACCGTTCGCCCGAGGTCGAGCGCTCCCGGCGGCAGGAGGTTCATGGGAGGCGTTCCGATGAAGGAGGCGACGAATCGGTTCGCCGGATGGTTGTACACGTCAAGCGGCGCGGCCGCCTGCTGAATCTTGCCCCCGTTCATGACGACGATGCGCTCGCCCATCGTCATCGCCTCCACCTGGTCGTGCGTGACGTAGATCATCGTGGCGCCAAGGCGATGGTGAAGGCGAACGATTTCCGCGCGCATCTCCACGCGCATTTTCGCATCAAGGTTTGAAAGCGGTTCGTCGAAAAGGAACACGGCAGGTTCCCGCACGATGGCACGCCCGAGCGCCACACGCTGGCGTTGCCCGCCCGAAAGAGCCTTCGGCAACCGATCAAGGAAGGGCGTGAGGCCCAGCGTCTCCGCGGCTTCATTCACCCGCCGTACGATGTCGTCTTTCGGCGCATGGCGAAGGCGAAGCGCGAAACTCATGTTTTCCCTCACGGTCATGTGCGGGTAGAGCGCATAGTTTTGAAACACCATCGCGATATCGCGATCCTTCGGCGGCAGGTTCGTGACGTCGCGATCGCCAATGGAAATCGAACCGCCCGTGGGCAGCTCAAGCCCCGCCACCATGCGGAGCGTCGTCGATTTACCGCAGCCCGATGGCCCCACGAGAACGAGGAATTCCCCCGGCTTCACATCCAGGGTAAAATCGTCCACCGCCGGTTTCTGCCCGGCGGCATAGATTTTTTCAACATGGCGTAACGAAACGCCCACTTTGTTTTCTGAAATCGACATGGACGTATGCGCATTCATTCGAAAAGAGGGGGCACGATTTTACCGTCTCTTTGGTCTTCCGGTTTTTCATCGTGGCCGATGTATTGGGCGTTGGAGGCCATGAAGACGAGGAGGCGTTCCCATTCCTCTGAGGTGAGCTTCACGCCGTGATGGCCCTTCTTGAGCATCGCGTAGAGGGGCGAGGCGGAAGCACCGGTTGTTCGCGGCACCGAGTAGGCGGGTTCGACGAAAGTGATGAAACGGAAACGGCCTTTTCTTTCGTGCGTCACCTCGTAGGGGCGGCCGAACCAATGCACGTGCGGAAGCAGCGAGGTATAGGCCGTCGACCATTGGTTTTTATTCTTCCGCCAATCGCCTGCACGGAGGTCGGGCATCTTCGGGCTACGTTTTTCGCCGTGGCAGCTCACGCATTTCGCATCGAGAACGGGTTGCACGAGGCGGACGAAGCTGAACGGTTTCGCGCCATCGGGCGCGGGCTTGATCTTGCTCGGCGCCCGGCGCATCGCAAGCGGCCGCTCCGTGCCGGCCGGCCGCGCCGCCCCCACGCGTTCCTCGTGGCACCCGTTGCACATCAGTTTCTCGCCCGGGTGCACATACGTATCCGTGCGCATGTTCTGAACGGTGCAGCCTTCCGCATCAAGCGCCTGGAAGAAGAGCGGCACGTTGACGGGCGCTTCGAAGAGGGCCGAACCGTCCTTTTCCACGGGCACCGTGCCCAGACACTGGCGCGCGACTTGAAGATCCTCCGCGCCGATGTTCGGCTTGTGGGTGATCGGGGAAGATTTCGGCAACACCTGCCAGATGCGCAGCGCGGCCACGACCGTGCCGGTGGGGAAGGGGATGCGCGAATTGTAGACGTCGATGAGGCCGATCTCGGCGGTTTTCGGCAGATCCTTCTGCGCGATCGGCTGCGGGCGCGTACCATCCTGGAGCGCGGGACGGCCGACGAGCGTTCCCTGCGCGAGCACCGGCGGCTTCGTCCGCGCCTGGAGGGGCATCGGGTCGAGGCAGGAAATCGTGGGATGCGTATAGAGGCGGATCTTGTTGCCGAAAACGTCCACGAGCGTAATCGCATAGCGCCGGACGCGGGACGGAACATACTGCCCGTTGGCGAAACCGTCGTACACGCAGAGATAGTACTTTTCGCTGAGCGGCCAGGGGGTCGCGTAACTTCCCGAGTAGTGGCCGCGCGGCTGGGTTTCCGATTCGGGGAAGGGTTCTTCCGGGGTGATCCGGCGGATCTGGTTCAGGTGGTCGTCGTCGCGGAGGGATGGATCCACGAGCAGCAGCGAACCATAGTCGCCGCCGTGGTGCGGCGCGGCCACGCAGACGTAGCGGCGCGAACCGGGCACGGCGCGCCCGTTCATTTCCATCATGGGGCCCGTTTCAAAATGGGCACGCGTATTGCCGTTCACCGCGCGCGGGTCGCGTCCGTCGGGCGTCGTGGTCCAGAGGTGGTGTGCCTGGCGGCCACCGCGGTCCACATAGTCCCAACGCGTGTAGAGGATCATGCCGTCATGGTCTACGCTTGGCTGCCACTCGTTCGTTTCGTGCGGCGAGAGCATCGTGATGTCCGAGCCGTCAGGGAACATCGAATAGAGCGTATAGGTGGGAACGGGGCGGCCATGGCAGCGGCCGTAGCCGCCGCGGCGCTCGGAAATGAACGCCAGGCGTCCATTCGGGAGCCAGCAGGGGTCGATGTCGTTGACGCTTCCGGTGGTGATCTGGCGGAGGTGGGCGCCATCCGCGTCGCAGGTGAAAATGTGGTAGACGGTGTTGTCGTTCCACGCGCGGATCTGCGGAACTCCGCGCGTGTAGGCAAAGGCGATCTGCGTGCCGTCCCAGGAAACGTCGGGGGCGAGATAGCCGCCGGGGCCGAGCGTCTGGCCTTTCCAGGCGCCTTCTTCGACCGTGCGGCCGTCCAGCAGGTCGCGCGCAACCGGGTGGTCCGAGAAGGGGTGTTCGAGGACGTAGAGCCCATCGCCGGACGTTGCGCCGTGAATCGTTGCGTGGAAGCCGAAGTACTGGTCGCACATGTGCCAGCCGCCGTGGTATTCGTCGAACGGGAGGGCTTCGTGCCCGACGAAGACGAGACGCTCGATGCCCTTCAGAAGCGGATTCTTCAGGGCGACGCGGCGGTTGAGCGCGTGGGCGGACGCGAAGAGCGGGAAGCGCGTTTCACGCCAACCGCGGCGCGTCACGTTTGTTTGACTGACCAAACGGTCAAGTTCTTTCGATTCGGCACAGAGGTCGACGCCCGCCGCCGACAGGTCGGCAATGAGCGCGCGCGTTCGCCGCACAAGTACGTCGAAGGGGTCCTTGTCGGTCGCCTTGATGCAGGCTTCCGTATGGACGGTTTCCGCGGGATTGCGCGAGGGCAGCGAATTCCAATTCGCGAGGTCGCGTTCAAGAAGCTCCCAGTCCATGCGGGCGTTCGAAAACGCAACGCCCGCATCCGGCCATTCACGGGCGGCGAGAGGATCGGGCATCACGGCGAACAGCGCCACGAAAAATGGGAGAGCAATGTTTTTCATGGCATTTATTCTAGCATAATTCAGCAGAAAATGCCAGTCGAGAATGGACGGTGAAAAGACAAATCAAGAAAGACACTGCGTGAAATCGTGGCGTTTTTTTGGTATAACCCGAGTTTGCCACTTGAGTAGCTGAACCCTTTCCCCTATGCAGTCTGAAAATCCGCCAGTTCATCTGAACTGGCGGATTTTCTTTCATTTACTCTTGCACCCTCGCGACAGATATGATATAATATTCACATGCCGCTATGCCGCTATTACTGGAGGAACAGCTGATGAACATCGAATGCTTCAAGAACCACAACACGCCCTATCTCCGCCTCGTGTCCTCGCTCGGGCTCAAAAAGGTCGGCGGACGGGTCGTGCATCGCCGCAAGAACGTGCTGAACCTGGGCCCGCTGTCTCGCTACGACGACGGGAAGCCGGACTACCTCCGGCGGCTGCGGGAATCGTACAGGGCCGGCAATCCCATCATCAAGGAACTGCTGCCCTATGTCGACGGCGCCGCGAAAGGCAGGGTCACGATTGAGTTCGAGGAAGGCGACGTGAAGTGCCTGGGGGAGCCGAGGCGCATGGCGGCGACGATCCTCGACCCCATATTCAACGCCCTCGGCCTCGACGAGCTCCTCGCGAGCGTCAAGTTCTCGTCGAAGATCGGCTACGACCTCACGGGGATCGTCCGGCTCCTGACGTACGGACGCCTGCTCGATCCCGCGTCGAAGTCCGCGACAATGGGCCAGAACGGCAAGTACTACCGGCCCCCGGTCTCCAGCGCGAACGCCGACAACGTCTACGACGCGCTCGGCGTCATCCAGAAGCACGCGAGGCAGATCGTCCGGCGCATGAACACCTGCATCGCGCGGGGCACGGGGCGCAGCTCGAAGGCCGTCTTCTACGACGTGACCAACTTCTTCTTCGAGACGGCGCATCCGGACCCCGACACGCTCGACGCGGACGGCAACGTCGTCGAGAAGGGACTGCGGAAGATGGGCGTGAGCAAGGAGAACCGCAGGCAGCCCATCGTCCAGCTCGGGCTCTCCCTGGACGACGACGGCATCCCGGTCTCGTTCGGCATGTTCCCGGGGAACACGCTCGACCACCACACGCTCAGGCCCGCGATGGAGGA
>JAZLJP010000005.1:0-30041 GCA_045617985.1 Kiritimatiellia bacterium | reverse complement strand
CGAAGCGGCGGCGCCGGCGCGCGCCTTGCTCGCCCGGTTGTACGCGACGTCTCCCCTGCGCGTCGCTTTGCAGATGTGGCTTGCCTCCTCCGATGCCGGCCGCCGCGAATGGCCGATGGCGATTCGCGGGTTCGAAGCCTGTGCGCAGAACGGCCTCGTGCCCGTGCGGCGGCGCGTGGAGGCCTTTGTGCAGGCGGCGCGTTGCGCTTTTGAATTGCCCGATTTCCAGAAGGCCCTTGAACTCGCCGTGGGAGCGGCGACGAACGCCGTTGTGCTCACGGCGATGACGAACGTGCCGGCCCGGCAGGCGGCGCAATCTGCGGCCTACGCGGCCGAGGCGCTCGTGATGCAGGGCGAGGCGTTGAGCGAACTCGGGCGCTTTGAAGATGCGGAGCTCGTTCTTGAGCGCGCGGTGCGGGCGAAAGGCGGCGAGGCCCTTCAGCGACGCGCGGCGCTCGCGCGGGCCAACTGCTATTTCGTGATGGGCGCGAGCGATGCGAATCGTTACCGCAGCGCGATCGACGCCTATCGCGCCATCCAGCGCGACGAAGGCTTCTCGCCGTCGCAGCGCCTTGCGGCGTCCTTCAACATGGCGCGCGCGCTCGAGAAGCTGCGGCGGCTCGATGAAGCGGCCGATGTCTACTATACCCATGTCGTTCAAACCTATTGGGACGGCATCCGTGCGGACGATACAACGCTCGATGGCGCGCGCCGCGTGTGGTTCGATGCCTCCGCACGGCAATATTTCTCGCGGGCCGTCTACATTCTGGCGGACCATTACGAAGCGCGCGGCGAACTCGAACAGGCCGTGGGCATGCTCGAGTATCTCGTGAAGTCCGGCCTGCCGGCCAAGGAAGAGGCGAAGCGCCGGATTGCGCACCTGAAGGAGAAAGGCGGTTTGAAATGAGTATCTGGTCATTGGTCGGAGGGCCGGTGTTCTGGCTCCTTGCGCTCCTCGGGGCGGCAAGCGTGTTCATCTTCTTCAGCCGGCTGTTGAGCTTGCGCCGGGCGCAGATCGACTACCAGGACTTCATCCGCGGCGTTGCGAACGTGCTCGAGCAGGGAAATCCCGACGAGGCGCTCGCCATCTGCGACGATACGCCCGCACCCGTTGCGCGGCTCGTCGCCGCGGCGATCCGCCATCGTGACGGTTCGGCGCGCGTGTTGCGGGAGACGGTGGATACGACGGGGCGCGCCGAGGTGGGGCGCCTTGAGCGGCGGCTTGCGATTCTCGCGATCATCGCGCAAACGGCCCCGCTCCTCGGCCTCCTGGGAACGATCATCGGCATGGTGCGCGTGGTCTTGGCCCTCGATACGGAGGCGCTCGTCACGCGCGTCGATCTGCTCGGCGGCACGATGCAGGCGCTCGTTGCGGCGGCGGCCGGGCTCGTGGTGGCGATTGCGGTGCAGGTGATGTACGGGATGCTCCACATCCGGCTTGAGCGCCTGGTAGTGGATCTCGAAGCGGCGGCGAGCGAAATCCTCGCGCTTCTTGCCACGCCCCGGCGGGAGACGGCGGCATGAGCGGCGCCTGGGGATGGACGCCGCCGCGGCCGGAAGGCATCTGGCGGCATGGCTGCAAGTGGGCGCAGCCCCTGACGGCGGCGGCGCCGTGGATAACGCTTGCGCTCCTCGTGGCCACGTTTGCGCTCGTCGAAGGGCGCCTTGCGGCGGCGCCGGGAATGGTCTTCGATCTGCCCGCGCCGGCGGGCGCCTCGGCCGTGGTGCCGGGCCTTGCGGCCGTGGTGATGCCGGTCGTGCGCGAAGGCGTGGCGGGGCGCGAAACGATCGTCTTCTTTGACGACGCGCGCTACTCGCTTGCGGATGAAACGTCGCGTGAGCGCCTGCGGGAACGCCTTGGCGAGCGTTCGGCGTCCGATACGTCGGGCGCGCTTCTCCTCTTGGCCGATGTGCGCGTTCCCTCGGGCGACTTGATGCGCCTGGCGGGGCTTGCGCGGGAGGCGGGCGTCCTTCATGTGGAAATCGCGGAAAGGCGGGAATGAGACAGCTCCTCCATGCCTGCTGGCCGCTCATGGCCGTTGTCGCCTTTACGGCTGTTCTCGCGTTGCAGATTCCGCGCAAGGCGCTTTTCTTCCGCCCGAAGGCGCCGCACCCCGTGGAGGCGTTTGCCGCCTTTGTGGAATTCGATGCGGCGACGTATGCAACGGTGATGCAGCAGGTACGCATGTCGTGGCAGATGCGCGCCGAGGGTACGGGCACGCTTTCGGAGAGCCCGCTCGCGATTCTCGATCTCGTCGAAACGCCGCCCGAGCCCGCGCCGCTGGCGCTTGCGCCCGATTTCTTCACGCCGTATCGCGCGGCGCCCGCAGCGCGTGCGCGCGTGCCGCTCAAGCCGCCCACGCTCGCTCTGGCGCGCGAGGAGAAGGTGCTTGCGCCGCCCGAAGAGGGGGATGAGGCGCGCCGCCTGCGGGAGCGCCTCCTTGCGCTGCCGCCGTCGGTCTTGACGGCGGAAGCCGCCGCCGAACGCCAGTGGCAAGTGCAAAACCCGATCGCGCGCTCGCCCCGCGCCCGCCGTGGCCTTTTACACGTCAATCCAAAAGAGAGAGAAGAGAAATGATGACAGAAGAAGAGATCCTGAAGATTTTCGCCGAGACGGGCGCGCTCCTTTCGGGGCATTTCGAGCTCCGCTCGAAGCTCCATTCCGATCGGTATTTCCAGTGCGCGAACGTGCTCAGGTATCCGCGCATCGCCGCGAAACTCTGCGAGGCCGTCGTTGCGAAGATGAAGGCCGCGGTCGATATCGGGCCGATCGACGGCGTGATTTCGCCGGCCGTGGGCGGCATCCTCGTGGGGCACGAGGTGGCGCGCGCGCTCGATACGAAGTGCGTGTTCGCGGAAAAGGTGCAGGCCGAAGGCGTGGATGCGACGGGCAAGCCCATCACGAAGCTCGCGATGCGCCGCTTCGCGCTCAAGCCGGGCGAACGCTACGTCGTTGCGGAAGACGTGGTCACGAAGGGCGGCCGCGTGCAGGAGACGGTGGATCTCGTGAAGGCGGCGGGCGCGGACGTCGCGGCGATCGTCCTCCTCGTCGACCGGTCGAAGGGCACGGTCAAGTTCGGCGACATTCCGATGTTCTCGCTCGTTGAGATCCAGCCCACGACCTGGGAACCCTCCGCCTGCCCGCTCTGCGCCGCCGGAGGCCATCCCGTCCATCCCGGTTCGTAAGAAGGGTTGAGATGCCATCGCGAATATGATAAAATAGAACCGTTTTCGGGGTGCTGCCGGGCGAACGTCCCGGGTGCTGAGAAAAGACCCGATGAAACTTGATCAGGGTAATGCCTGCGAAAGGAAAAAAATGAAGCGCGGAGTGGATGAAGCGCCAACGCAACTCGTGTCGGCGCGTAGGGGAATCGTGACGGCGGCCATGAAGGCCGTTGCGGCGCGGGAGCATGTTTCGGCTGACGCCGTTCGGGCGGCGGTGGCTGCCGGAGAGGCGGTCATCCCGCTCAACCGGCGTCATGCGCGGTGTGAAGCGGTGGGCGTGGGGCGCCTCTTCACGACCAAGGTCAATGCGAATATCGGGTGCAGTGCGCCGCGTGAAGGCGTGGCCGACGAGCGCGCGAAACTCGAGGTGGCGCTCGCGGCCGGTGCCGACTTCGTGATGGATCTTTCGGTGGGAACGGCAAACGTGCCGGAGATTCGCGCCGCCGTTCTCGCCGCCTCGCCGAAACCGCTCGGCACGGTACCCGTCTATGAAACGATTTCGCGCCTTGCCGGCGACATTCCGCACATGGAGCCGAGCGCCCTCCTTGCGGTCATTCGCGCGCAGGCCGAACAGGGGGTCGATTTCATGACGCTCCATGCCGGGCTCCTCCGGAAGCACGTTCCGCTCGCGTTGAAACGGCGGATGGGCATTGTCTCGCGCGGCGGCGCCATCATGGCCGAATGGATGATGGAGAACGGGGCGGAGAATCCGCTGTATGAGCATTGGGACGAAGTGATGGAGATTCTCGTTGAATACGATGTCACGGTTTCGCTCGGGGACGGTCTGAGGCCAGGCTGTCTCGCCGATGCGGGCGACGCGGCCCAGTTCGGCGAACTCGACGTGCTCGGCGAGCTGGTGGCGCGGTGCCGTGCGCGGGGCGTGCAGGTGATGGTGGAGGGCCCGGGCCATGTGCCGTTCGACCAGATCCGGCTGAACATGGAACGCCAGGCGCGGGTGTGCGCCCGCGCGCCGTTCTACGTGCTCGGGCCGCTCGTCACCGACCTTGGCGCCGGCTACGACCACATCTCCGCCGCCATTGGCGGAACGGCCGCCGCCACCTACGGGGCGTCGCTTCTCTGTGCGGTGACGCCGGCCGAACATCTCGGCCTTCCCACGGCCGGGGAAATCCGGGAAGGGTGCGTTGCTACGCGCCTCGCCGCCCATGCGGGCGATGTGGCGCGCGGCCTTGCGGGGGCCCGGGCGCGCGACGACGAGATGGGCGCGGCCCGTGCCGCGTTCGATTGGGAGGGGCAGTTCGCCGTGTGCCTCGATCCCTCTCGGGCGCGCGCGCGATGGCTGGAAACGCGCAGTCCCTCCACTATGCCCCACGGCGACGACCACTGCTCGATGTGCGGAAAGGAATTCTGCGCCATGCGAACCTCTCGTCGGCTTCGCAAGCTGGGAGGTTCCCTCGCATTCCCCCAACTTCCTCAACATCTTTTTCACAATGTCCCGAAAATATGATAGAATATACCCTCCTAAACGAAGAAGGAAATGAAAATGGCGACGAAGAAGTTGTTGAGTGCGAATGAAGCGGTGGCCTACGGTGCCGCGCAGGCGGGCTGCATTGTGGCGAGCGCCTATCCGGGCACGCCCTCCACGGAGATTCTCGAAAACGTGGCGAAGTTCAAGGACACCGTGAAGTGCGAGTGGGCCGTGAACGAGAAGGTGGCGATGGAAACGGCGATCGGCGCCTCCATGGCCGGTGCGCGCGCGATGACCACGATGAAGCACGTGGGCCTGAATGTGGCGATGGATCCGCTCATGACGTTCACCTACGTGGGCGCGACGGGCGGCATGGTGGTGGTGAGCGCGGATGACCCCGGCATGCACTCCTCGCAGAACGAGCAGGACAACCGCAACCTCGCGAAGTTCGCCCGCATGCCGATGTTCGAGCCGAGCGATTCGCAGGAGGCCTACGACATGATCCAGGCGGCGTTCGAAACGTCTGAGAAGTTCAACGTGCCATGCATGCTGCGCCTCACCACGCGCACGAGCCACTCGAGCTCGCTCGTCGATCTCGGCGCCTTCGCGCCCGCACCGCATGCGGTGATCCCCTACAAGAAGGACATCACGAAGACGATTCCCGTGCCGGCGTTCGCGCGCGGCCAGCGTCTCGCCGCGCAGAAGCGCGCCGAAGCGATGGCCAAGGCCGCTGCCCGCTCGAAGTTCAATCGCATCGAGCCCGGCAAGAAGCAGCTCGGCATCATCACCTCGGGCGTTGCCTACCAGTATGTGAAGGAAGTCTTCCCGGAATACAGCGTGCTGAAGCTCGGCTGGACGAATCCGTTGCCGGTGGATCTCGTGAAGACGTTTGCGAAGTCGGTCAAGAAGGTGCTCGTGGTGGAGGAGCTCGATCCGTTCCTCGAAGACCAGATCAAGGCGCTCGGCATCGAGGTCGTGGCGCACAAGACCGAGCTCAGCATGCTTGAGCTCAACCCCGACCGTCTCCAGAACCTCCGGCACGAACTCCTGAAGGACGTTCCGAAGGCGAAGGTGGCGAAGGTCGATCCCGCGCTTCCCACGCGCCCGCCGGTCCTCTGCGCGGGCTGCGGGCATCGGGGCGTTTTCTACACGCTCGCGAAGCTCGGCGCCACGGTGACGGGCGACATCGGCTGCTACACGCTCGGCGCGTTCCCGCCCTTGAACGCGATGGATTCCACCATCTGCATGGGTGCTTCGATCGGCAACGCCGCCGGCATGAAGAAGGCGGGCCTCAAGGGCCGCATCTGCGCGGTGCTGGGCGATTCCACGTTCTTCCATTCGGGCATCACCGGCATCCTGAGCGCGCACTACAACGGTACGCCCGTGACGACGGTCGTTTTGGACAACCGCATCACCGCGATGACGGGCCACCAGGATAACCCCGGTACGGGCAAGACGCTCGCGGGCGATCCTGCGCCGGTGACGGAGATCCTCGATCTTGCGAAGGCCTGCGGCTACAAGAAGGTGGTGAAGGTTTCGGCCGACGATCTCGCGGAGCTCGAGAAGGTGCTCAAGGATGCGATGGATGGCGACGAAGGCGCGCTCATCGTTGCGTATGCGCCCTGCCGCATTGCAGCGAAGCTCACGAAGGAAGGCCTCTGCGAAGTCGATGCGGCGAAGTGCAAGGCCTGCGGCGCCTGCTTCAAGATGGGTTGCCCTGCGATGACGCGCGGCAAGGAAGTGGCCCCCGGCCGTTTCCAGATGAAGATCGACCCGTCGCTTTGCGCCGGCTGCAGGCAGTGCGGCCAGGTGTGCAAGTTCGGCGCCATCAAGCGGGTGCGCTGAGAGTGTTTGACGATCGAAGAGAGAAAGGGTGAACGATAAGGTGGGCGGGCGTATGGAAGGCGAAACGCTCTTTCAGATGTTCAAGCGGAATCGGGACGAACGCCCCGATTCCGTCGCCTTTTTGCTTGCCGAAGGCGAAACGACGCGCACGGTGAGCTGGCGCGCGTTTGCGCTCGACGTGGAGGCCGGCGGTTTGCTGCTTGCGAAGTTCTTCCCGAAGGCGACCGTGGCCCTCCTCGGCGAGAATTCCTACGACTGGATGCGGGCCCATGTCTCGGCGATGTTCGCGGGTCACGTCGTGGTGCCGCTTGAGACGAATCTCACGCCTGCGGAAATCGCCGATCGCCTCGCCTTCACGGGCGTGCGCATTCTCTTTCATTCGCCCGTCTGCGCCGAACGGGCCCATGCCGTGGCGAAGCTCCTCTCGGGCCTCCATGTGCTGGAGTTCGGGAGCGAGCGCTACACGCTGCGGATGGACGAGGCGAAGGCCGCGCTTGCCGCCGGCCGGCCGGGGCTCTTCTCCCTGCCGCCGCGCGACCTTGCGGAAACCTCCACCATCATGTTTACGAGTGGTACCACCTCGAAGCCGCGCGGCGTGGAGCTGACGCTCGGCACCTTCGGCGCGTTTGCGGAATCCGCCGCGCGCGCGCTGCCGCTCGCGGCGGGGGCGCGGAGCTTGATGGTGCTGCCGCTCTATCATATTTTCGGCATCGCCTCCGTCTACTTCATGCTTGCGCGGGGCGTCGCCCTGGGCGTGTGCCCGGATTTCCGGCGGATGTACGACGGTGTGAAGCGCTTCGAGGTGACGGGGCTCTTCCTCGTGCCCGCGCTTCTTGAAATCCTCGCGCAGAAACTCGAAATGCGCGGCGAGGTGAAGCTCGACTGGGTGGGGACGGGCGGCGCGCTCCTCCCGGAGCGGACGCGCGAGCGTTTTGCGAAACTCCGGCTCAAGGTGATCCAGGTCTACGGCCTCACGGAAACGTGCGCGCTCTTTTCGATGTCGCCCCTCGACGATCCGCGGCCCGATACGGCGGGCCTTGCTTCGCCCATCAGCGAAGTGCGCGTATCGGAAGACGGCGAACTGCTCATCCGCGGACCGAGCGTGATGAAGGGCTACTACCGTGAACCCGCGCTCACCGCGCAGGCGATTACGGAGGGCTGGTTCCACACGGGCGATACGGGCACGATCGACGAGCGCGGCTATGTGCACGTGGTCGGCCGCCGCAACCGCACGATCGTGCTCGATAGCGGCAAGAAGATCGCCCCCGAGGAACTCGAGGAGCGCCTCATGCGCCTGCCCGGCATCCACGAAGCGCTCGTTTCGGGCGACGGTACGACGCGCGACTTGAAGGCGGAAGTGTACGCAACGGTGCCCGAGGAAACGGTGCAGCGGCAGATTGCGGCGCTCAATCGCCAGCTTCCCGTCTACAAGCGCATTCGCGTGATCGTGGCGCGCTCGGAACCGTTCCCGCGCACGGGCTCGGGCAAGATCAAGGTGGCGAAGGCGATTCCGCCGCCGGCCGTGGGCCCCGACGGAAAGCCCGTGAAGCCGCATGACGCGGCGGCCTTCTTCAAGGCATACGTTCTGCCGCTCACGATTGCCGCCATCGTGGTGATGCTCGTCAACGTGGTGAAGTTCGTACTCTCGCAATGCGGCGTGAAACTGCCCGATTCGCTGCGCACGGTTGAGGAAATCGGCGAAATCATCCTCGCGATTCTTGTGCTGCTCGTTGTCCTTGGCGTGCAGCATCGCAACAAAATCAAGGCGTTAACCCTACTCAAACTCAAAGAAGGAAAAGACTCAAATGCCGACAACAAATGTGGTTGATGTCGCGACGAACGCCGTTGCGGCTGTTACGGAGGCCGCCTCCAAGGTGACCGAACAGGTTACGGGTTCGCTCGGCCAGCAGGCCGAACAGGGCAAGCAGATCCTGCAGCAGGGAATTTCGTGGCTCGCGCAGCACGGTGTGGAATTCCTCGTGAACATCGTTGCGGCGACGGCGATCCTTCTCGTCGGCGGGCTCATCGTGAAGGTCGTCGTGGCGGCGCTTCGGAAGGCGCTCGGCAAGTCCAAGCGCGTGGACGAACTCCTTCGCACGTTCATCTGCAGCGTCGCCTCGAAGACGGGCTGGGCGCTCCTCCTCGTGGTTGCGCTCGGGCGCCTCGGCGTGGATGTGGGGCCGCTTGTCGCGAGCTTGGGAGTGACGGGCGTCGTGCTCGGCTTCGCGTTCAAGGAGTCGCTCGGCAGCCTTGCCGCCGGTCTCATGATCGCGCTCAACCATCCGTTCAAGGTGGGCGACTACGTGATCGCGGGCGGCGCGGAAGGCGCGGTGACGGAACTCAACATGATGGCCACCGTGATCGCCACGGCGGACAACAAGAAGATCACGGTGCCGAACAGCTCCGTGTGGGGCAGCGCGATTACGAACTTCAGCGCGCTCGGCAAGCGCCGTGTGGATCTGAAGGTGGGCGTGGCCTACGGTACGGATCTCAAGAAGGCCGTCGCCATCGCCACCGAAGCGCTTAAGACGGTGCCTGGCGTGCTCGTCGATCCCGCGCCGAGCGTCTCCGTGGGGTCGCTCGATGATTCCGAGGTCTCGCTCAACGTGCGCCCGTGGTCTACGTGCGACGACTACTGGGCCGTCTATTCGGCGGCGCAGGTGGCGGTGACGGAGGCCTTCGAAAAGAACGGCATCTTGATCCCGTTTCCGCAACTCGACGTGCGTGTGGCGAACGCGCAATAGGCGTTTCACTTGATCCCCAAAAGCCGTCCAGGCGGAGGTGCCGTATGAAGAAGATGATGTACGGGTTTGCTGTCTTTTCTCTGATGCTGGCGACTTCGGCCGCCGCGCCGGTCCCTTGCGCCTTGGCGGTTGACTATCGTGAGAACCCGTGCGGGCTTGATACGCCCCGGCCGCGCTTCTCCTGGAAGCTTGCAGCCGATGGCGCGAACGTGCGCGCCACCGCGTGGAGCCTTCTCGTGGCCTCAAGCCCAGAGAAGCTCGCCGCAGACGTGGGCGACGTGTGGGAGAGCGGCCCTCTCGCAGGCGAAACGAGCGTGGGCGTCGTGTACGCGGGCCGCCCTCTTGCAAGTTCGAGCCGCTATTTCTGGAAGGTGAGGGGCTTCTTCAGCGACGGCTCGAGCGCGTGGTCCGCCCCCGCTGAATGGACGACGGGCCTGATGGCCCCCGGGGACTGGAAGGCGAAGTGGATCGGCCCCGCCCCCGAGACGCGTCCCGATGAAGATTTCGGCGCGGGCGAATGGATCACCGCGCCCGCCAACGCGCATGGCGTGGTGGTGCTTGAATACACGTTCGATTTCAAGGGCGTGAAACCCGGCGAATGCGTGGAGATGGTGCATGCCGGTGTTTCGCAGCATGAGATCGACGTGAACGGCGTGAGTTTCAACAAGTGGACCGGCCATGTGCACGACTGGCGCTACCTCCGCTTCCGCGATCTCACGCCGTGGCTCAAGAAGGGACAAAACAAGATCGTGGTGCGCGTGATGGCGGATCGCGCGCGCCGCCCCGGCGAACCGGTCGACCACATCCGCTTCCGCGCGCCCAAAGACGTGCGCGCGTTTCTCGCGAAGATCACCTTCCCCTGCGGGAAGACGATCGTGACGGACGCCACCTGGACCTCTCCCGCCGGCCGTGTGACGAAACTCGGCGCCCCGCGCGCGACGCCCTACGGCAAGGCGCTCGTCATGCGCGCCGAGACGGCCTCGCCCGCGTTTGCCAAAACCTTTCATGTGACAAAGCCCGTCGCCTCGGCTCTCCTCCATGTGACGGGCGTCGGCTTCTACGAGGCGTCGCTGAACGGCGCGAAGATCGGCCGGAAGGTGCTCGATCCTTCGCCCACGGCGTATGATCGGCGCGTCCTCTATTCGACCTACCGCCTCGATACCGCGCTCAAACCCGGCGCGAACGAGTTGAAGATCCTCGTGGGCCACGGTTGGTACGACATGCGCTCGATCGCCACCTGGAACTTCGAAACGGCGCCGTGGCGCGACTTCCCGCGCACGATCGCGCAGCTCGAAATCGTCTACGCCGATGATACGCGCGAGACGGTGTGTACGGATCGCACGTGGCGCCAGGTGAAGAGCCCGCTCGGCTACGACGACCTTTTCGACGGCGAAGTGCAGGGCGCATGGAATCGGCGCGCCCCTGATCTTGAAAAGACGCCGCTCTTCGCGGCGGAAGTGCCGGGCCCGCGCGGGACGCTCGTCGCCTCCGCCCACCCGGGCGCCGAGGTGATGCGCACGATTCCGGCAAAGACCGTGAAGGACTGCGGAAACGGTACGTATGTGATCGACTTCGGCGAGAATCTTTCGGGCTGGATGCGCTTCACGCTCCGCGGGCAGAAGGCGGGCGACGTCGTTTCGTTCCGCTACGACGAACGCGTGAACGAAGACGGTTCGCCCGCGACGTCCTCGCCGCGCGACGGCCGGGGCGACCTTGTGTTCACGAATGAAAAGCGCGCCGCCGAGAAAGGACGCGAACAGCGCTACATCGACCGTCATTTCCACTACACGGGTTCGCATCGCGTCTGCCCGATAGATGCCGCGTTCCAGACGGACCGTTTCGTCTCCGCCGGCGCGGCGGTGGAACACTACGAGCCGCGTTTCCAGTATAGCGGTTTCCGCTATGTGGTCGTGCGCGGGCTCGCCCGGGCGCCGACCCTTGCTGACGCCGAGGCGTGCGTCATCCACACGGCCTTCAAGACGATCGGCCGCTTCGCCTGTTCCGATGAAACGTTCAACACGCTGATGGCGATGGGCGAAAAGGCCTACCGCAGCAACTTCGCCGATGGCGTGCCGACGGATTGCCCGCACCGCGAGAAGAACGGCTGGACGGGCGACGCCTCCATCGCCGTCGAGCTCGCCCAGTATCTCTTTGAAAATACGGCCACCTACGAAAAGTGGTTGCGCGATGTGGGCGATACGCAGCTCGCGAACGGCAACATCTGCTGCATCGTGCCTACGTCCGGCTGGGGCTACCACTGGGGGAATGGGCCGGCGTGGGATAGCGCCTTGCCGGTGATCGCCTGGACGCTCTGGACCTATCGCGCCGACCGCAGGATTCTCGACGAGGTCTATCCCGTCCTTCAGCGCTACCTCGCCTACACGGCCACGCGCGCGAACGCGCAGGGCCTCGTGCGGCACGGCCTCGGCGATTGGATTCCCGTGACGCGCGCGCACATGCCGAGTGTTGAATACACCTCGTCGTGCTACTACTACCAGGCGCAGCGCATCGCCTCCGAAATCGCGCGCCTGCGCGGAGATGCGGCGGAGGCGAAACGCTACGCGGCCGCGGCGGAAAAGACGCGCGCGGGAATCAACGCGAAGTTCTACAAGGGGCGCGGCGTCTACGAGAACGGCGGCCAGACGGCGCAGGGCCTCGCGCTCGCGTTCGGCTTGCCCGAGAGCGGTGAAGAGGCGGCCGTGGCGGCGGCGCTCGTCGCGTCGGTCGAACGCTCGAAGGGCCATGTGGATATGGGGCTTCTCGGCATGAAGCATGTCTTCCGCGCGCTTGCGCGCATCGGCCGCGCCGATCTCGCCTTCCAGATGCTCGTTAATCCCACGAAGCCCTCGCCGGTGGAGTGGATTCAGAAGGGCGGCACCACGCTTTGGGAAGACTGGGCTGACGGTTCCTCCCGCAACCACATCATGTTCGGCGATTTCGTGGGCTGGGCCTATCAGTATCTCGCCGGCATCCGCCTCGAAGAGACGGCGGGGTCGACGAGCGCCGTGCCGCTCGTGACAACGCCCGGCTTCAAGGACCTCGTCATCGAGCCCTGTCTCGTCGATGCGCTCACTTGGGTGAAGGCGTCGGTGGAAAGTCCCTACGGCGCCATCGAAAGCGCCTGGAAGCGCGATGGGAAGAACATCGTCTATACGATCAGGCTTCCGCCCAATACAAGAGCTCTCCTGAAACTCCCCGGCCTCGCTCCAAGGCGAGTCGAAGGAGGAAGTTATTCCTTCACGGCGGCACGATAAGGACTGTCCCGATAGTGCCACTTGAAGGAGAGAGAATGATGGCCTGTGAAGAATCGACGGGATGCCACCCGGGCAATCGGAAGGGTTGCGAGAGCCTTTGGGCGCGGTTCAAGGCGAAATGGGCGGAGCGGCTGGGGCTGGGGGGATCTTGCGCCACCAAGGCCGGGGAGGCGCCGAGCCGCGAGGCCACGCTTTTTGTGAGTCTGGCGAAGTGTACGGAAGCCGATATGAAACCGCTGGCGGACGATGCGGCGAAGAAGCTCTTCAAGGCCGTTTTGGGAGAAAAACCGAAGAAATACGGGAAGCCGGCCGACTACAACTGGCTGATCAGGCAGCTGGAGGGACAGCCGCTTGCAATCGCGCTCATGGCGCTGCAGACGCGGGAGCTGGGGTATCTCAACCGCGCGGGCTGGGAAAAGGCGGTGATCTCCTCCAGGGAGAAACAGAGTCACACGAGTCTTGCAATCGCCCTGCGGACATCCTGGGAGGCGATTCGGCAAGAGCCGCAGGCGGCAAAACTCTGGGGCGTGTTCCACGCGAGCGTCGTGCCGTTGGGCGTCGAGGTGCTGAAAGGGTTGTTTGACGGGAAGGAGCCGAGGGCGGGATTGGGCAAACTGCGGTCTTTGGGATTGGTGTACCGCGTGGAAGGCGCCGCCGCCGAGCAGTTCGACATGCCAAACCCGATTAGGCGGCAGTTTCTCATATTGGCCGGGAAAGGGGCCGTCGAGGCGGCGCGGAAACGGTGGCTCGCGTATCTGCGGGCCCTTTTGCCCCGCGCCGACCAGGCGGGCGTACCGAAGGAGAAGCGTGTCTCCAGTGAGCAGGAATGTGCCGTTCGGCGAACGGTTCACGGGCTGCTGCCGCAGGTGTGGCGGCTGTTGGAGGATCTGTGCGCCGCCAAAGAGGCGGCTGCGGCGGCGGAGCTGATGCGCCTGGCCCGTAATTTCTTTTTGGACGGCGAGAATTCGACGGCGACGCTGGAAGTCCTCCGTGGATTCTTTCGGGGCGAGTCCGAACGGAGGGAGGATTTCGCTTTTGCCACTCGCTGCTTGGGCGCTGTGTGGCGGCGGCTGGGTGAGTACGACAGGGCGGTGGAGGCGTACGAGGAGGCATTGGCGATCTGCCGGAAGATCGGGGATCGGCAGGGCGAGGCCCACGCGCTTCGGGGGGTGGGCGATGTGTGGCGGGCACGGGGCGAGTACGCCGTGGCGGAAGAGGCGTACGAGGCGTTGTTGGCAATCTACCGGGAGATCGGGGATTGGCAGGGCGAGGCCCACGCGCTTCGGGAGGTGGGCGATGTGCGGCGGCTACGGGGCGAGGGCGGCAGGGCGGAGGAGGCGTACGACAAGGCGTTGGCGATTTGCTGGGAAATCGGGGATCGGCAAGGCGAGGCCAACGCGCTTCTGGGGTTGGGCGAAGTGCGGCGGATGCGGGGCGAATACGATGGGGCGAAGGAGGCGTACGAGGCGTCGTTGGCGATCTGCCGGGAGATCGGGGATTGGCAGGGCGAGGCCAACGCGCTTCTGGGGGTGGACAATGTACGGAACGCATACAACAGGCCGGAGGAGGCGTACCTTTCGGGATGCGATTTTCCTTGGCAAGGAATCTCGCCCGACGCGCGGCGCGTACGGCAGTACAAGGCCAAGCCCGTGGGAATTTGAGTGTGTGGGGCCGCAGTGGTTCCCTGCGTGAGCCCGCCGCAGCCGTATCGACGAGCCTCAAACTCCGCCGAACGATGATCGTATGGGGACAGACCCCGTACTGGCGATGAAGATTTCGGATCGTATGGGGACAGACCCCGTGCTGGCGATGAAGATTTCGGATCGGAACCGTTCCGCACCGAAATCTTGGTATTGTCACATTGTCGGGGATGGACACCCCCGAAACGGTAGGGGGCGCTCACCGAGCGCGCCGTAGGCATGGTGGGGTCTGTCCCCATCGACTTTTTGTCCCCATCGACTTTCCGCGTCCGATGGCGGCTGGATTTCGTATCCTTTCGTGGTACGGACGAAATCTTGACGGCGTGGGGGGATGGGGACAGTCCCCGTTGAAGAGCGGTTGTATCTCGTTGGCCATTTGCCGAACAGGCCTCAAGTTGGTGGCATGCAGCTCTGACCCTTGCAAGTGCAGATAAACCCGCCACGTCGGTATTACTGAAGTGCGGGTAGACTGCCCTTTGTGCACATCCGTCAAATCGGTCCAGGTAAAACAGTGAAAACAAGATGTCGTTCTGCGCATTTCGGACGTTATGAAGATCTTGACGGGGAGGGGGCCTCTAATCAACTGCCGAATTGCGATGAACCCTTTCCTCAGCTCGGCATCGCATGGGGACTGTCCCCATGTGATGCCCGAAGATTACGGTGCGGAATCGTTCGGCCCTGTTTCACGGGGACAGTCCCCCTGCGATCCGAAATTTCGTCCGCACCATAATCTCGGCACGTCGGTACGAGATTTAAACCGAAATCTTCGTAGGGGACAGTCCCTGTGAAGATTTGTAGGGGACAGTCCCTGTGAAGATTTCGGTACGGAACGGTTTGGGAGGCGGGGGCTTTGGAAACGGAGCCCGTCGAAGACAACGGGCCGTCGAATGTTTGCCGAAAAATTTAAGTTGGCGGTATTCGGGGCAGAGCCGATCGTGTCAAATGGTGTTCGGTTTTCCGAACGGGCGCGGGCGACTATTTTGTGAAAATCAAAGATTTGACCTCTTCAAATCATAGGAGGCCGGGAATGTGGTATAATATGCGGCGTGAAGATTACGGTAGGAGAGAGAACGATGACCTTTGAAGAATTGATGGAATGCCACGCTGGCAATCGGAAGGTTTACGAGGAACTTTTGGCGCGGTTCAAGGCGAACCGGGTCGTGCCGCTCTTTGGTGCGGGAATGAGCGCGTGGGCGGGCTATCCGAAGATAGAAGAATTACTGCTCAGGTTTTGCGATGAGGATGAAATGTTAAAAAGTGTGGTACATTCGAAATTAATGGCGGGCAACTACGGAGGAGCGGCGGAGCTGGTTGAGACGGAAATCGATAAGAAGGAGGGGGGGGGTACATTTCGGAAGCTGTTGGCAAACAAGTTCAAAGAGACGGAGGTCGATGAACAAAAGTGGCCGGAGTACCAGCGACTGTTTCCGAAACTGTTTAGGGGGGTGTTGTTGGCGACCAACTATGAGGCGTTGATTGAACGGCTTTACCCCAATGGTGTGAACGTCGTCAATCCGGCGGACGCATTCGATGACGTTTACATCAAAGAGGCGTTGCAGGGTGGGAACAAGCAACCGGTTTTGTTGAAACTGCGCGGGGACATGGGCGACCCCCAGCACATTGTGTTGACTCAAAAGGACTACGACGATGCCTACGGCGCGGATGCGGACAAGCCCGATCTTACGAAGCCGATGCCGAAGTATTTGGACATGGTCTTGTCGAGCAACGTCGTGCTGTTCTTGGGATCGAGCCTGCAAACCGATCATACGGTCAAGATGGTGAAACGCTTTTGCGCCAATCAAGGGCTGACGCATTTCGCGGTGATGGCGTTGGCGAGGGACGGAACGGCGCGGACGGATTTGCATGACTGGGGCATCGAAACGATTTGGTTCCCCAGCGGGACGTACGACGAGGCGTATGGGGCGCTGTTCAGCCAGCTGGTCGCCGACCTGGGAATCGGGGAGGCGGACGACAGGGCGGTTCTGCCGGTTCGTGACTTGGTGGGGCGCGAGAAGGAGGTCGAGGAGATTCGCGCGTACTGGGCGGCGCACCGGGAGCCGCCTGCTCCGCTTGTGTGGGTGAGCGGGCTGGGCGGCATCGGCAAGACGGAACTTTGCAAGGCGGTTTGCGTGAAGCTAGCCGAGGCGGGGAAGAGGGCGTTCATCCCGATGTTCGACCTGACGACGCTGGAGGACTTCTATGCCAAGGTGCTGACGACGCTCGGGCAGGACCTGAAGAATCTGAGGCCCGATAAGCTGGCGGGCAAGGCGGCACAGGTGTTGGAGAATTGCTGCACGGGGGGCGTGGCGTATTTCGACAACGCCGAGGATCTGTGCGACAAGCTGGATACAAAGGGTAAGACGGAATGGAGGGCTTGGCTGGACAAGTTACGCGACGCCAAGGTCGGGGTGGTGGTGTCGAGTCGTATGACTACGCTTTTCGCGGGTCGAACGAATTGCAAGGAAGTCGATGTGAAACGGTTGGCGGATGACGCGGCGAAGACGCTCTTCACCGCCGTTTGGGGGCGCGGACCGGAGGATTACGAGTTGGACGACTACAACTGGCTGATCGGGCAGCTGGAGGGGTATCCGCTAGCAATCGTACTTGTGGCGCTGCAGACGCGGGCGCGGGGGTATCTCGACCGCGCGGGCTGGGACAAGGCGGCGGCGGAGATCTCTCCCGATGATCAGCAGAGTCATGTCAGTATGGAAATCGCCTTGCGGACATCGTGGGAGGCAATTCGGCAAGAGCCGCAAGCGGTGGAACTCTGGGGCGTGTTCCACATGAGCGTCGTATCGTTGGGCATCGAGATGCTGAAGGGACTATTTGACGGGGAGGTTCCCGCTGTGGGATTGGGTAAATTACTGTCTCTAGGATTAGTTGACCGCGTGGAAGGCGGTACCGTTACGCGGTTCGACATGTTGAACCCGATCAAGCGACAGTTTTCCGCATTGGCTGGGGATGGGGCGGTCAAGGCGGCGCGGAAGCGGTGGCTCGCGTATCTGCGGGCCCTTCTGCCCTGTGCCGACCAGACGGACGTGCCGAAGGAGAAGCGTGTCGCCTACGCGCAGGAATGTGCCGCCAGGTGGACAGTTCACGGGCTGTTGCCGCAGGTGTGGCGGTTACTGGAGGACTTGTGCTTCGCCGGCGAGGCGAATGCGGCGGCGGAACTGATGGGGTTGGCCGGTAATTTCTTCTCGGATGACTTGAATTCGATGGCGACGCTGGAAGTCCTCCGTGGATTCTTTCGGGACAAGTCCAAACGGAAGAAAGATTTTGCTTTTGCTACTTGGCGCTTGGGCACTGTGCGGTTGTTGCGGGGTGAGAACGACGGGGCGGAAGAGGTGTACGCTGAGTCGTTGGCGATTTGCCGGGAGATCGGGGATCGGCAAGGCGAGGCCAATGTGCTGGATGCGTTGGGTGAAGTGCGGCTGCAGTGGGGTGAGTACGCCGCGGCGGAGGAGGCGTACGAGGCGTCGTTGGCGATCTGCCGGGAGATCGGGTATCGGCAGGGCGAGGCCAACGCGCTTTTGGGATTGGGCCATGTGCGGCGGATGCGGGGCGAGTACGCCGTGGCGGAGGAGGCGTACGAGGCGTCGTTGGCGATCTGCCGGGAGATCGGGTATCGGCAGGGCGAGGCCAACGTGCTTCTGGGGTTGGGCGATGTGCGGCGGCTGTGGGACGAGTACGACAGGGCGGAGAAGGCGTACGATGAGTCGTTGGCGATCTGCCGGGAGATCGGGTGTCGGCAGGGCGAGGCCAGGGCACTTCTGAGGTTGGGCGAGGTGCGGAGGATGCGGAGCGAGTACGATAGGGCGAAGGAGGCGTACGACGAGTCGTTGGTGATCTGCCGGGAGATCGGGTATCGGCTGGGTGAGTCCAATGTACTTCGGGGGATGGGCCATGTGTGGTGGGCGCGGGGTGAGTACGCCGTGGCGGAGAAGGCGTACGAGGCGTCGTTGGTGATCTGCCGGGAGATCGGGTATCGGCTGGGCGAGTCCAACGCGCTTCGGGGGGTGGGCCATGTGCGGCGGGTGCGGGGCGAGTACGGCAGGGCGGAGGAGGCGTACGATGAGTCGTTGGCGATCTGCAGGGAGATCGGGTATCGATTGGGCGAGGCCAACGTGTTGTTGGATTTCGGCAAGTTGAAGATGAGAGGTGGGGGAGATGAATCCAAAAAGTTTTACGATGAGGCGTTGGAATTGTGTGATAAACTGAAAAATTTGCGAGGTGTCGCCAACGCGGACGTCGGATTGGGATTATACTACGAATATAAAAACGATCACCGTAATGCGTTGACAAAGTTCAAGGAAGCCTTGGAAGTCAGTAAAAAGATTGGGTATGGGTGGGGGCGAACCATGGCTTTGAAAGGAATTGTGTCGATTGAAAGAAAGTCAAATACGGTGAAGGATGCTAATTTGGGTTGTGGTGAAAACTCATGAGGAGAACAGCATGAGCAAGGGAATTAAAGCTTTAGCTTTAAAGGGCTGTATTTGCCGATCAAACGAGGAAAGAGCGGGGGAAGCACAGTATTTCCCCTTGGTTCCTGTGTCATCTGTATCGGATGCAGACGGTTATTTTAGGGCGCTCGAGAAAGTCCTCGGCGATAATGCTATTCGTAACATTGCCATAACTGGAAAATATGGATCAGGGAAAAGTTCCGTTTTGCGAACGTTTTTCCATCACAAAATTCCCTTTTTGAGTATTCCAGAGCGATGGAAACGATGGAGAATTGGTCGCCCTCTATGGGTATCGGTTGCGGCTTTTGAGTCCTTAGGTGGGTCGAAGATTTCATCGCAAGAGCTGGAACTCTGGCTTCTTGAGCAGATTTTGTTTGCCGAAAAGGGAAGTAGGGTACCGATTCCTCGATTGGGAAGGATTCGTGAAAAGGATTGGGTACGGCAACTTTGGGTATGGTTGGTTTGGTTGGCGTTGGCGGTTTCGTGGATGGTATTTTTCTGGCAGCCTTCGTTGACGAACAGGTTTTCAGAGATAGTGAGTAAGTTCTCGGAGATTGGGTGGTGGAAACCTGAGTGGACTCTACATGTGACCGCGTTCTTCTTGTGTATCGGGGTGCTTTCCTTGATTCAGGTTAGTTGGTGGCTGTATCGTGTATTTCAAAAAAAATGGGTCGGTATTTCGCTCAAACTGGGGATGGTGTGTGTCGATACGAAGGAAATGGGCGGTGATTCCGCATTGAATAAACATTTGGAAGAGTTGATCTATTTTTTCAGTGTTACCAAGCATCGGATTGTGGTCTTTGAAGACATTGATCGGCTTTCGGACAAGAGTTTGTTCATCAAGTTGCGGACGCTCAACACGATTCTCAATGTCTCTTGTCAGTCTAGATTCTGTCAGAAGCCTATTAAGTTTATCTATGCCGTTCGCGATGACATTTTTTCGACCACAGAGGAGCGCGTGAAGTTCTTTGATTTCATCATTCCAATCGTTCCCATCTTGGGATGTGGAATGGTGAATGAACTTGTTGGAAGACTTCTGCATGACGCAGGATTAACGAATGACGAGATTGATCAGTGTGCCATGACAATCGAGTCGGTTGCGCCATTTCTTTCAGATCGAAGGATCGTTCACGCAATATGCAATGAGTTCTTGATCATGCGTGAGTTATTCAAGGGCAAGGGTTCGGTTACAAGGGATCTGTTGCGTGATGACAAAATTATGGCAATGGCAATCTTCAAATCGTTTCTTCCTGCTGAATACGCCAAGTTGACCGACAGCGACAATATCATTGAGCAGTTTCTGCGGTTCAACGAACGGGATATCAGAACGCAACGGAAAGCAATCAGTCGAAAGATTGCCAAAATCCAAAAGAAAATACAGGAAAAGAAGGATCGGTCGGAGGAGGAAATCGCGAATTTGGGAAACGAGGAGAATCGATTACAGACGACACTATCAGCGTTGAGTGAAAGATCGTTAACGGAGTTTGCGCGGACAGGGAACATGTGGTCGGGTTATCAGAATGTGCCCGAGGTCGTTAGGCGGTTGTTTGAGGATGGGTTGATCACGAGGGACTATCGGATGTATGTCACGTGTCCCCATCCGTACAACTTTAAAGATTATCCGTACATAATGAAATTGTTGCAAGGCGACTTCGCTTTCGAGTACAAGGTCGATGATGAAGAAAACGTTATACTCAAATTGCAGGAACAAAAATTCCCGATGAACAAGGTCGTTAATTCCTCCATTTGGAGCTGGCTGATCGAAAAGACGGCGGAGGCATTTCGCGAGGTAGAGAAGGCGTCAGATGGGGTTCAAAAGATAGAGGCCCAGAGGGTTTATGATCGGTATGCGCGGTTGGTTGGGCAAGTGTTTGGCTTGGTTGGGCAAGTGTTTGGCGAATCCGGTGTGCCGACGACATCGATAAAATACTGGCAAATTCTTTTACAGCAAAAACGGACAGATGGAAAGTTTTGTAGAGATTTTGTCTGGTTCCATACTTGGTTTCAAATGCATTTGCACGATAATGTCTTGAAGGAGTATGGCCTCAAGGACGCCGAACGGATTACATTCTTTTGTTTGTTGTATCGGATAATCGCGCGATATGGATCCCCTCTTGAGATTGAGCGGCAACATTGGGATGTGTTGTGTAAATGTGAAGACGTGGGTACCATGCTTAAGGATTTGGGAGCAGAACGGAGAGTGATTGTCGCGGCAATGTACAGCGGAATCAAGTTTTTGAATTGTCATTATGATGGAAGTAGGGAACCGTATCGAGGGTTTACGGACGACCTCATCTCCTATAGATCCTACGAACTTACAGTTAAGTCAATTGAGCAAGTATTAAAACTCAAGGGAATAAGTTGTGCGGATTGGAATTCTCAACTGTTGACTGTGATTGCGGAAATCCCGCAGTTGGGAGAATATGTCAAGGACAGTTTTGATTCCTTTAGTCGAGATGTTTACAGTAAACTTCCTCCACAACGAGACGGCGAAGCAGTGCTGATTCCCTACTTGGCGAATGGGTCAATTAGTGAGAAAGCAAAAGAAATCCTCATCGAAAAGCACCCTGTTTTAACAATAACTTATGAGAAGATTAAAGATCTGCCAAACGATATCATACGGCTTCTTTGGCGGTGTAAAGTGTGTAAGTTACCTGAGGAGAAGGAAAAGGAATTCCTTGGTGAAGGATTGACGCGCGATTCGCTTTTGAGAGATCTTATGACTGGGGAATGAATTCACCAAGATAGTAATGGTGTTTGAAGTGGTGTCATTGGTGGTGATCATGTGCAGGCAGGATTCTCCGCACGATATTATGGCGGGAAATGAAAGTCGAAATAGAGGCAACGAGAGGACGAACGAACAGAGTATGACGGGGACCTTTTCAAACCGCAGGAAGCCGGGAATGTGGTATAATACATGACGTTGAAATTACGGTAGGAGAGAGAACGATGACCTTTGAAGAATTGATGAAGTGTCACCCGGACAATCGGAAGGTTTACGAGAAACTTTTGGCGCGGTTCGAGGCGAACCGGGTCGTACCGCTCTTTGGCGCGGGGATGAGCGTGTGGGCGGGCTATCCGAAGTGGGAAGCTTTGTTGCTCGAATTTTGCGGCAAGGATGCTGCGTTGAAGGAAGAGGTCGAGGCGAAATTAGCGGCGAACGACTACGAGGGAGCAGCGGGGTCGATCGAGGCGAAGAAGGCGACGTTTCGACGGATGCTGGCGAACAAGTTCAACGAGACGGGGGTCGATGAACGAAAGCGGCCGGAGTACCAGCGACTGTTCCCGAAACTGTTCAGGGGTGTGCTGCTGACGACGAATTTTGATCAGGTTATTGAGGCGCTTTACTCCGAGCGTATGGTCGTCGTCAATCCGGCGGACGCATTCGATGCCGCTCGTATCAACACGGTGTTGCAGGGTGGGAACAAGCAACCGGTTTTATTGAAACTGCACGGGGACATGGGTGATCCCCAGCACATCGTGTTGACTCAAAAGGACTATGACGATGCCTACGGCGCGGATGCGGACAAGCCCGATCTTACGAAGCCGATGCCGAAGTATTTGGACAAGGTCTTGTCGAGCAACGCCGTGCTGTTCTTGGGATCGAGCCTGCAAACCGATCGTACGGCCAAGATGGTGAAATGCTTTTGCGCCAATCAAGGGCTGACGCATTTCGCGGTGATGGCGTTGGCGAAGGACGGGACGGCGCGAACGGATTTGCATGACTGGGGCATCGAAACGATTTGGTTCCCCGGCGGGATGTACGACGAGACGTATGGGGCGCTGTTCAACCAGTTGGCCGCCGACCTGGGAATCGGGGAGGCGGACGACAGGGCGTTTCTGCCGGTCCGTGACTTGGTGGGGCGCGAGAAGGAGGTCGAGGAGGTTCGCGAGTATTGGGAGACGCACCAAGAGCCGCTTGCGCCGCTCGTGTGGGTGAGTGGGCCGGGCGGCATCGGCAAGACGGAACTTTGCAAGGCGGTCTGCGTGAAGCTGGCCGGGGCGGGACGCAAGGCGTTCATCCCGATGTCCGACCTGACGACGCTGGAGGGCTTCTATGCCAAGGTGCTGACGACGCTCGGGCAGGATCCGAATAAGCTGAGGCCCGACGAGTTGGCGGGCAAGGCGGCGAAGGCGTTGGAGAATTGTTGCAAGGGGGGCGTGGCGTATTTCGACAACGCCGAGGATCTGTACGAACGGCTAGAACAAGAACATAAGACTGCGGACGAGGTGGAATGGAGGGAGTGGCTGAACGGGCTTCGTGCTGCCAATATCGGGGTGGTGGTGTCAAGCCGCGAGACCACGCTTTTCGTGAATTGGAAGAATTGCGAGGAGTGGAAATTGACGCCGCTGGCGAACTGCGCAGCGAAGGCGCTCTTCAACGCCGTTTTGGGGCGCGCCCCGGAGGATCACGAGTTGGCCGACTACAACTGGCTGATCGGGCAGCTGGAGGGGTATCCGTTGGCAATCGTGCTCGTGGCGCTGCAGACGCGGGCGCGGGGGTATTTCGACCGCACGGGCTGGGACAAGGCGGCGCAGAAGGTTTCTCCCGACGATAAAGCGAGTCACATCAGCGTGGCAATCGCCCTGCAGACATCGTGGGAGGCGATTCAGCAAGAACCGCAGGCGGTGGAACTCTGGGGCGTGTTCCACATGAGCGTTGTGCCGCTGGGCGTCGAGGTCTTGAAGGGGCTGGTGGAAGAAAAATCGTCCTCTACGGGATGGGAGAAACTGCGGTCGTTGGGCTTGGTCTACCGCGTGAAAGGCGGTACCGTTGAGCGGTTCAACATGTTTAGAGCTATTCTTAAAGAAGCATCTCTTCGCGTGAAAGGCGGTACCGTTGAGCGGTTCAACATGTTGAACCCGATCAAGCGGCAGTTCCCCATATTGGCCGGGGAAGGGGCCGTCGAGGTGGCGCGGAAGCGGTGGCTTGCGTATCTGCGGTTCCTTTTGCCTTGCGCCGATCAGACGGGTGTGCCGAAGGTGAAACGTGTTGACTGCGAGCAGGAATGTGACGCTAGACGGACGGTTCACGGGCTTCTACCGCAGGTGTGGCGACTGTTGGAGGTCCTGTGTGATGCCAAAGAGGCGGATGCGACGGTGGAGCTGATGAGGCTAGCTGGTAATTTCTTCTCGGATGACGTGAATTCGGCGGTGACGCTGGAAGTCCTCCGAGGATTTTTTCAGGGTAAGTCCAAATGGAAAAAGGATTTTGCTTTTGCCACTCGGTGCTTGGGCGATGTTCGGCGGTTGCGGAGCGAGTACGACAAGGCGGAGGAGGCGTACGACGAGTCGGCGGCGATCAGCCGGGAGATCGGGTGTCGGCGGGGCGAGGCTAAAGTATTTCTGGGGTTGGGCCATGTGTGGCGGGTGCGGGGCGAGAATGCCAAGGCGGAGAAGTTATACGACAAGTCGTTGGCGATCTGTCGGGAGATCGGGGATCGGTTGGGTGAGGCCAACGCGCTTGAAGGATTGGGTTTTGTGCGGTGGATGCGGGACGAGTACGACGGAGCGGGAAAGGCGTACAAGGAGTCGTTGACGATCTGCCGAGAGATCGATGATCGGCTGGGCGAGGCCAATGCGCTTCGGGGGGTGGGCGATGTGCGGTGGGAGCAGGACGAGTACGACGGGGCAGTAGAGGCGTACGAGGAGTCGTTGGCGATCTACCGGAAGATCGGTGATCGGTTGGGCGAGGCCTACACACTTCGGGGATTGGGCGATGTGTGGCAAATACGGGGTGAGAAAGCCGAGGTGGAGAAGGTGTACGAGGAGTCGTTAGCAATCTGCCGAAAGATCAGGGATCGGCCGGGCGAGGCCAATGCGTTGGATAGATTGGGCGATGTTCGGCGGTTGCGGGGTGAGAACGACAAGGCGGAGGAGGCGTACGAGGAGGCGTTGGCGATCTGCCAGGAGATCGGGTATCGGCTGGGCGAGGCCAACGCGCTTCTGGGGGTGGGCAAAGTGCGGCGGATGCGGGGTGAGAACGGCAAGGCGCTGGAGGCGTTCGAGATGGCGTTGAAGATCGGCGAAGAGATCGGGTACGAATGGGGGTGCGAAGAGGCGAAGAAGGGGATGGAAAGGCTGAAATAGGCCGATTTCAGTCGCTTGTCGATTTTGATATGTGGAGAACGACGATGAGAGGGAATTGCAAAACCCTGCAAACGCGGACGCGCAGAAGCGCGCCCCTTCCGAAATGGCAAAAATTGCGCAAATGTCGGCAGATTGAGAGGGACATACTTGGAGCGTGTCTGAGGTTTTGCGATCGCCTAGATTGAAACGTGGAGGATGACGATGAAGGTGAAGATTGGTTTGATTTGTCTTTTGTGTGCCCTTGGGGGGATGGCGGCGGTGCCGCCGGCGCAACCGGTTTGCGTGTTGGGGCCGAATGCGGGGAAGACGGCTGTTGTGGTGGATACCTGCCATCCCACGAAATCCGGATTCGTTCCGGCCGTTTGCGCGTCGCTCAAGCGTGCGGGGTTTTCCGTTGTCGAACTTTCGAAAACCAACACGGCGGAAACGGTGGCCGCTCATCTCCGCCGTGCCGACGTGGTCGTTCTCCAGGGGGCCGCGTTTTCGCGGCAGGGCGGGACGAACGTGCCGGGCAACCCGTATGCGGCGGCCGCGCGCCGGCGCGGGGCCTTCGAGAAGCTCGTTTTAACCGAGGCCCGCAAGCAGCGCAAGCCCCTCTTCGGCATTTGCCGCGGCGTGCAGGAGATCAATTCCTTCTTCGGGGGTTCCGTTCGGCCCTGGCAGAAGACGGTGAAAACGCCGCCTGAAAAGCCGCTTGCCCATCGGCAGAAGGCGGCGGGGGCGCGCGCGACGCATCCGATTGCGATCGAGCCGACGTCGCGCTTCGCGCGTGTCGTGAAGCGTACGGCGTGGGCGGTGAATTCGTTTCACGACTACGCCGTTGGGCGCGTGGCGCCGGGGTTCCGCGTGGTCGCGACGGCGCCGGACGGCGTCGTTGAGGCGCTCGAGGGCGTGGACTATCCCGCCTTCGCCGTCCAGTTCCATCCCGAATTGCGCAGCGCCAAAGACCGCGAGAGCCAGGCGATCTTCGACCACATCCTCGAACTCGTTCAAAAACGGTGAAGGTATTGACCTCGCTCCTGGGGTTTGGTAGAATTATCATGCTGCGGGACACGGGGTCTCGTGGTTGTTAAGTGTCTTTTGAGGATAAATCATGGAAATCGATTTGACGCGGCGTCATTTCATCGGCGCGGCGGCGGCTGGCGCGGCCGCCTTCATGTTGCCGGCTTCGACAACGAACATCCGCACGGGCGAGCTCGTGAAGAACCGTAAGATCAACATCGCCTGCATCGGCTGCGGCGGCAAGGGCGCGGTGGATATCGCGGGCGTTTCGACCGAGAACATCGTGGGCCTTTGCGATGTGGATTTCCGCCGCGCGGCCGGGACGTTCGCGAAGCACCCCGAGGCGCAGATTTTCCGCGATTATCGGGAAATGCTCACCGCCCTCGACGACCGCATCGACGCCGTGGTCGTTTCAACGCCGGACCACACGCACTTCCCGGCGGCGATGATGGCGATGGCGATGGGCAAGCACGTCTACGTGCAGAAGCCCATCTCCCACACCGTTGCCGAAGCGCGCATCCTCACCGAGCAGGCGCGCCGCCACAAGGTGATCACCCAGATGGGCAACCAGGGCCATTCCGGCGAGGGTACGCGCCTCGTGAAGGAATGGATCGACGCGGGCGTGATCGGCGAGGTGCGCGAAGTGCATCTCTTCACGAACCGGCCCGTGTGGCCGCAGAACATCCCGGCCCCGAAGGGCGAGCCCCTCGCGCCGGATTCCGTCGACTGGAACCGCTGGCTCGGCGTGGCGCCGTGGCGCCCCTTCGACAAGAGCCTTCTGCCGTTCAACTGGCGCGGCTGGTGGGACTACGGCACGGGCGCGATCGGCGACATGGGCTGCCATGGGATGGACGCCGCGTTCTGGGCGCTCGAGCTCGGCGCGCCCTCGCGCGTTTCCGCGCACGTAGAAGGCGGCAGCGCCCTCTCCTGCCCTGCCGGCGAAGTGATCACGTATGAATTCCCGGCGCGCGGCTCTCGCCCCCCGGTGCTCGTGAAGTGGTTCGACGGCACGTGCCGGCCGCCGCGGCCGCGCGCGCTCGACGCGTCGCTCCCGATGCCCACCTGCGGCCAGATCTACTACGGCTCGAAGGGCGTGCTCCTGGACGGCACCGACTGCTGCGACAACCCGCATCTCATCCCCCGCAGCGCGAACCATGTGTTCAAGCGCCCGCCGAAGACGCTCCCGCGCGTGACGAACGGCCACTACCAGAACTGGC
This sequence comes from Kiritimatiellia bacterium, assembly GCA_045617985.1. Lineage (GTDB taxonomy): Bacteria > Verrucomicrobiota > Kiritimatiellia > RFP12 > UBA1067 > RUG572. The sequence goes on along the minus strand of JAZLJP010000005.1, from coordinate 3,078 downwards.
TCGACGGCATCCGCGGCCGCGTGGAGGCGCCGTGCTCGAACTTCGACCATGCCGGCCCCCTCACGGAGCTTGCCATGCTCGGGGCCGTGGCGGTGCGCGCGCGCGGCACGTTCAACTGGAACGCCGCAACGCTCACCTGCGATAATCCCGTTGCCCAGCGCTATGTGGATAAAACCTATCGCGTGTTCTGATTTCGATTCGGAGAAGTGCAATGAAAAGCGAATTGATTCTTTCCCTCCAGGCCTATTCCTTCCGTCATCTGACGTTCGTGGAGACGCTCGCCGTCGCCCGGCGCCTCGGTTTCCGCTGCCTCGAATCCTACCCCGGGCAGCGTCTCGGCGGCGGCTTCGCCGGCACGACGGACTATAAGACCATCTCGCCCGAAACGCTCGCGAAACTGAAAGAGTATCTCGCGACGTCGCCCGTGAAGGTCGTCTCCTACGGCGTCACCGGCGCGCGGAATGCGGACGAATGGCGTAGGCTGATGGAATTCTGCCGCACGCTCGACATCAAGCAGGTGCAGATCGAGGCGGGGGCCTCGAAGGAGCAGTACGACATGGCGGAGATGTTCGCCGCGCGCTATAGCGTGCGCGTGTCGCTCCACAACCACCGCCAGGAGCTCGGCAAGCCCGAGCCGATGTTCGAAGCCCTCCGCGAGCGCGGCCCGATGCTGGGCGCGGGTGCGGACGTAGGGCACTGGGTGCGCGCGGGCGTGAATCCGCTCGACGGCGTGAAGCTCCTCAAGGGCAAGTTCCACACGGTGCATCTCGTTGACATCGCGCGCGAAGCGTACGGCTTCCGCGATCTTCCGCTCGGCTCGGGCGTCATCGACGTGAAGGGCATCCTGAAGGAGCTCGGCGAGCAGGGCGGCACGATCTACGTGACGATCGAATACGAAACGCCCGGCGCCGGCCTCGAAGGCGAAGTCGCCGCGTGCGTGCGCTGGTATCGCGCGTGGGAGCGCGGCGAAATCGGCGACGACAACCAGCTCCGCACGGCCACCCTCACGGCGCTCTGGTGCGGGGCGAAGACGGATCGGCCGGCGAATTGGGACGCCTTTGCGCGCGGCAACGAGGGCGTCGAGCTCGGCCGGAAGACGGCGAAGATGACGCAGCTCGCGGCCGACCCCGCCACGGCCAAGGCCAACAGGCCCGGCGCCAATCCGCGCGAAGAGCCGCCGATGGCGATCGGCACGAACCCGAAAACGAAGTACTGCCAGGTCAACTGGCAGAAGGGCGCGTGGCTTTCCTGCGCGCTCAAGGCGCCCGACACCGCGACCGTCTACACGCTCAGCTCCTCCGAACTGATCTTCGAGCGCACGCCCACCGCCTGGAAGCTCTACGGGTCGAAGGACGGCAAGGAGTGGTTCCTTCTCGACGAGCGCAAGAATCAGCTCTTCCTTGCGAACTTCCTCCTGAAGGGCTACCAGATCCAGCACCCGCAGCCCTGCAGCCACTTCAAGATCGAAATCCTCGCCAACGGCGGCGACGAACACCTGCAGTTCAGCCGCCTGGCGTTCTTCAAGTAAGGGCGGCGGCAGAGGGCGGCCAATCTTGAAAGGGGTGGAATCGGTGAAAGCGATTGTCGGATTGGTCGTCATGTTGCTTGCGGGTGCGGTGTGCGCCGGGGAGGGGCGCGCGCTCTTCAACGGGCGCGACTTGTCCGGCTGGTATACGTACCTGAAGGGACGAGGGCGGAACGTCGACCCCAAGGGCGTCTTTTCGGTGACGAACGGCGTCATCCGTGTGACGGGGCGGGAGTTCGGCGCCTTGGTGAGCGAAGAGGAGTTTTCGAACTACCGTCTGTCGCTTGAGTACCGTTTCCTCGGGGGCGAGCAGTTCGGCGGGAAGCGGAAGGCCGCGCCCGATAGCGGCCTTCTCTTCCACTCGACGGGACCCGACGGCGCGTTCGGCGGCGTGTGGATGGAGTCGATCGAAGTGAACCTGATCAAGGGCGCGACGGGCGACTTCTGGGGTGTGGGTACGAAGGGGTCTGACCGCATCGCGCTCTCGGGGAGAGTGGGCGCCGAAAAACTGGGGCGGTATTTCATTCATGATCCCCAAGGAACGAATGTCTTCACGATTACGGGCAACACGCGCATCTGCCGAAGCGACATCGCGCGCGATTGGAAGGATGCGATTGCGGTTCGCGAGGCGGATAACGAGAGGCCCTTGGGTGACTGGAATCGCGTGGAGCTGGTCTGTTCGGGCGGCGACGTGACGGTGACGTTCAACGGGCGTACCGTCAATCGCGGCTTCAATGCGAAACCCACGCGAGGACGGCTTCAGCTGCAGAGCGAAGGCTGCCCCATCGAATTCCGCAACATTGTCATTTCTCCCCTCGGCTCTTCGGAACGTGTCCAATCCGGCAAGCCCCAGGATCAGAGTGGCGGACGGAAGACGGTCCTCGACCGCCGCGCCACCGATGCCGCCCTCGGGCCGGTGGACGCACCGTGCTTTCTCGTGCGCGACGTGGCGGCGGGCGGCGATTTCCAGCCGTTTGACGCAACTGCCTGGGGCATGACCTTCAAGAAGAACGTCCGCAAGGTGGGCGAGGCGGCCATCTTCGACCTCACGCTCACGGATACGACGGGACGCGATCGCGCGCTTACCTTCCTCTACGCCGTTCCGATCGAGGACCAAAGCGACTGGTTGGCCGATCTGCGTACGCGCCGTCCGTTGAAGGGCGAACAGATGGACGTGACGGCGCCCCCCTGCGGGACGGCGGCCTTGTCGCGTTGGCCGTTCGGCGCCGTTGACGCAGCGGGCCGGGGCCGGGCCCTCGGCATCGATCCAACGGCCCCCGCCTTCTTCCGCGTTGTCGCAAACGCCGATCGGCGTTGTCTCTTCATCGCCTTCGATCTCGGCTTTGCGAAGGAACATCCCGCAGCGCATTTCGCTTTCTGCTCGTTCGCCTTCGATGGCACGCTCGGGTTTCGCGGCGCGCTTGAACGGTATCAGCGGCTTTTCCCCGAGGCGAACCGCGTGCGGGTCGCGCGTCAGGGCGCTTGGATGCCGTTCTACGCCATCAGCAAGGTGAAGGGATGGGAGGATTTCGGCTTCCGCTTCAAGGAAGGCA
>JAZLJP010000004.1:0-2614 GCA_045617985.1 Kiritimatiellia bacterium | reverse complement strand
CGCGTCGAAGGTCGCCTTCACGTCTGCCGCCGTCACCGGCGTGCCGTCGGACCACCGGGCCCGCTCGTCAAGGACGAAGGTGAACTCCCGTCCGTCGTCCGACACCGCCCATCGCCGCGCCAGCGCCGGCACGAGCTCGGTCGTCTGCGGATCCATGCCGAGGAGCTTTCCGTACATCAGGTCGAACACCATCGCCGAATAGGCGTTGTTGTCGACGTACGCGTTGAAGCTCTTCGGCGGCTGCGCGCCGTTGAGGCGAACCGTCCCGCCGCGACGGGAGTGCGGACTTGCGACCGGATCGGGCCGTTCGACCCAATTCGTCGCGGGGAACCACGTCGCCGCCAACGCCGCCGCTGCGAAAAGCGCCGTCACCGCAGCGTGCGAAGCGTCCGCAGGATGCCGCCGATGGAGTCGATGAGCTCCTTGGATTCGAAGCGGTCGATGTAACCGTCCGTCAGGAACTTGTTCAGCTTGGCGATCACGAGGTCGAACTCGGGTCCCGTCTTGTGCTCCTCCAGCCAGCGCACGATGACCTTCGCCTCGTCCGTGTCCACGTTCGAATCCTGCAGGATGCCCTTGGTGAGCATCCAGAACTCCGAGCCCAGTTCTGCGTTCGGATAAGCCATTTTGTCTCCTTTTCAGTAATTATAGCATATGTGTAGCATATGTGGAAGGAACGGGGACAGCAACTGTAAATTTCGACTGAAATTTTCGTGCCTTGTCTAAGGGTGAAGATTTTCGTTCCATTGCGCGTCAGCGCAAGGAAAAGGTAGCAAGGAGAATAGGGGTGCGGGGGAAGGAGGAAGGAAGGGAAAACCAACCCCGCGTCAGCGGGTCACGCCGCCTTTCTCTTTCGCCAGGCGGTCGCGTTCCTCTTCGTGGACTCCGGCTCGGGCGTCGGCATGAAGTTCGGATCCCTCGCGATCCTGTTCAGGAGAGACAGCAGCTTGCGCATCGTCGGAACCATCGCCCACTTGTGGGGATGTCCCTCCGCTCGCTTCTTGCGGTAGTATGCTCCGAGTTTCGCATTCCACATGAGCGAGGCCGTGGTGGCCATGTAAAGCGCGTTGCGGACGTCCTTGCGGCCTCCCCAGATCTTTCGCTGCCATTCCCTGGTGCCGCTCTGCTTCTCCTCGGGAACGATGCCGACGAGCCGGTTGAGCTTTGCGTCGGGAAGCTTTCCGATTTCGGGAAGTCCGGCGAGAATCGCGATCGCCGTGACGTCGCCCACGCCGCCGACCTGCACGAACCGCTTGCGCAGCGCGTCCATCGGTTCGTTCCCGGCGACCGTCTCCAGGCAGGACTTCTCGGCCTTGGCGATGAGCTTGTTCAGGTGCTTGACCTGCTCCCGGAGCATGGCCTTCATGTCCGCGTCGATCTCGGTCTCGAGCCGGCAGATCATGGCCGTGCGGGCGTCCGTCAGCGTCTGGCGGAACTTCGTCTTGCGCTTCAGCTCGACCGCGTCGACGTCTTGCTTTTCAAGCGTGCGCACGCCGATCTTGTCCGCGAACCTCGAGATGAGCGCCGCGTCGATCGCGTCGTTCTTCGAGAGGTTCCCCTCCGCCCTCGCGAACTGGCGGACGCGCAGGGCGTCCGCGTAGGCGACCGCGACGTCGAACTTGTGCATGAAGGCGATGAGCTCAAGCTCATATCCTCCTGTGGGCTCGACGCAGACCGTGGCCTTGGCCTTCCGCGCCAGTTCGCGCAGTTTCCTGAATCCTTCGGCGTTGTTGTCGACTTCCACTGTCGTCGGACAGGCGCCTTCCTTCGCCGCCGGGACGTAGACATCGAGCTTTTCCTTCGAGACATCCACACCAATGTGCACTGATTTCATGCTATACTATCCTTGTCTGGAGGTTGAACCGGGAGGGTTAGACGACTCCCGAAACACCTGTACAACTGTTGAGCCTTTAGACGAAACGCGGCGGCGGGCTGTGCTGTCCCAGAGAGTGAAACCTCTGGTCCCCGAAGAGCCTCGCCGCCGCAGGCCCGCCCTTGGAGGCCTTTCCTTGGGCGGGCCGCTCTATCCGGACACTATGCCCGGTGAACAGTAGGGTAGTCTACCAAAATCCGATTAGACAAGTCCCCATCTCTCACCTCATCAGCAGTTACGCAGGCGCGTCTCGCCCGTATTTGCGAAAGGCCCCATCGCTCTTATAGATCAAATGCGATGAGCGAGCAGCCGAGCGCGTGGAACTTCTCCATCGTCAGAACCACATCAGGGACGCACATCTGCCCACTCCCTCATTCAAACAAGCGCACCGCCGGCACGAGAAAGTCAAAGTAGTTGTCCTCTTCCAGTTCAGGCGCCAGTTCGCCGTCATAGACAAGCGCGGAGCGGACCGAAATGTCGCGCGGCAACTTCAGACGACGGATCTTGTCCCGTACTTCGTCTTCAACCGATGCCGGTACAAGATTGCGGCGCTTGATCTCGACCACGCAAACAGATTTCTTCGTCTGAAGCAGCAAGTCGATCTGGACCCCCTCCCCCTTGCGCTTCCCCCTGCGGACATACGGTGCGGCGGGCGGCAGAACCGTATTGCCCATCCCCCCCAGAGGCAAGAGGGCGGACAGGTTAAGGCGGGCAAGGGGCTCGAACTGAAGCCCCCTGACC
>JAZLJP010000003.1:0-37268 GCA_045617985.1 Kiritimatiellia bacterium | reverse complement strand
TATGGGGGTGTGGTATTGGCTGCGAATCCGGTATGAGAGACGAGAGGCGGCGGCCTGGCGGAAGAAGGGCGTGGAAGGCGTCGCCCTCGCCCATGAAGAACTTGCAAGAAAACTGGAGGCGTTGATGGAGGCGAATGACGGCCCTCTTCGAGTGGTTTTCGATCGCTTTTGCCGCCATGTCGATACCCTGGCAACAAGACCGCGTCATCTGTTGAATGAAAGTGAAAGATGGAATGCGAAAAAAGAACTTCTTGATACCGTAAAGAAATATCTTGGCCGTTACCCCAAGTGGGGAGAGCAATGGTTGAAAAATAATCTTCAACCATCGCTTACAGCCATGCCGCGGTAGAATGTACCTATGCGGAGGCGGGCATCACGAACGATCCGAACAAGTGGGGTGTCGCCTCGCCGCTACCAGAAGGCGGCCATGTCGTCATGGGGCTGAAGCACCGTTGGTATGAGAAGATCGAATCCGGGCTGAAGCACGAGGAGTTCCGCGAGATGAAGCCGTTCTGGGATGGGAAGATCGGCGGCCGAAAGGGGAAGGAACTGCGCGCGGCGACGTTCATGAAGGGCAAGGCCTCGAAAGAGCAGATGTACGGGGTAGGGCGCGCTCCCCGAGCGCGCCGCAAGGAATGGCGAACGGGGAATCCAAAGGCCCGGCATTGCGGCGCGTTCGGGGAACGCGCCCTACCGGGATATCGCCCGACCGGACAACGCATGCGGCCGTGGGCGCACGGGCCGCTGAATCGAAGACCGATGCGGAGATCTATTCAAAATGAGAAGGAGTTCAGCCATGAGATTGTTGTGTTTCACCATGGTTCTGTTGGTGTTGCCGGTTCTGGCGTTCACGTCTGCGGAAACAAATCAGGTGGTTAAATCCCTGCTAAACAGGATCATGGCCGATGCCTATGATGACGACTGGACGGATGAACCTAAAATCATCCTTCCCCAGCAGCGTATCGACACATGGGAGACCTTTATCGGTGGCAAGGGCAGAAAGATTATGTTCTTGGTCCACCCCGTTCCCGCCCGGTTCGTCTTGTTGACAAGTCGGGCGGTCTCGCTTATAATATACGGCGGAATCGCGGTTGGTGAGGCCGCGGGAGTTTGTTTTTGAAAGGAAATGAACATGAAAAAACCTGTGCTTAAGCTTCAGGCCACGGCGATGTCGGTGGTGGTGTGTTCCTTGTGTTTCAGTGCCTTTGCGGCGCGCACGTTCAGCATTTCGGAACAGACGGATACGTCCGTCACCTTTCGGTTCGAGACGCCGGACGGCCTTGACTACTGCATCTATCTTGCTTCCGGCGCGACCGACGCTGACGACGACAAGTACGGTTGGGACGCCTTCGCCAAGATCGGCGACGTGCGCCGCGATGATACGTCGCTGACTTACGAGGTACCCGCCGAGCTGCGCGATGGGCGCCCGCTGCGGTTTTTCCTCATGCAGGATGCGAACCTCGCCATGTCGAAGGAACTCGACAAGGTTTCGTCCGACGGGCGCCAGTTCGTGTGCCTCGACTTTGTTCCCACCACCCGCTCCCTCATCGACTGCCGTTTCGGCGAAGTCACCAGCGCCGCCGCCTTCTTCGGGCAGACCTACTACGGCAACCGCCAGCTGCTCTGCGTACAGAGCGGGGCATTCAAGTTTTACGGCAGCGGTGCCAGCTTGGGTGTCAATTACGCCGCCAATACCGACTACCGTTGCGTCGTCGACGAAGACAGCCTGGTGCATTTCTTCTGCAACGGCGTTGAAAAGTGCGTGAACGCCACCTCGGGCTCGAACTCGACGCGCGGGGTGTTGGCCGGAAAACCTCTTGGCGTCTTCGGCTGCGGCGACGGCACCTACATGAGCGCCTTCTCCCTCTACCGCATGATTCTCGGTACCGGCGCCGCCGGCAACGGCAAGCCCGAACGCGACCTCATCCCTGCGCTGGACTTGGCGGGCGTGCCGGGCCTCTACGATCAGGTCAACGACCGCTTCTTCGCCTGCACCAACGGAACGCCGCTCATCGCCGGCAACCTGCGGCCCGCCGCGCGTTTCGGCCGGGTGGTGGATACCACCCCCACGTTCGCCTTCCGCCGTTCGGTGGCGGTTGCCGCCACCACGGCGGAGGCCGTGACGCTCGCCTTCGCGAATCCCGACGGGGCCGCCTACACGCTTTGCGTTGCCAGCGGCATGCAGGACTGCGGTGAGCGCAAACTGGCCTGGGACGCCTTCACGGAAATTACCGACATCGCCGCCGATGCCACCTCCTACACCTACACGCTACCGGCCGCGCTGAAGGTGCCCGGTACATTCTACCGCTTTTTCCTGCTGCAGAAGAACAATCTCCCGTACCTCACCGAACTCGTGTCGATGTCGTCCGCCGTCACGAGCGACAGTTCCGCCCAGACCGTGCGCCTCGACTACATTCCCGACATGCGCACCGCGATCGACTTCCGCTTCGGCAACTGCAGCTACCTCAACAACGGTACGCTGTTCGGCCAGGGCTACTATGGCTACAACTGCCTCTTCACCACGCAGAGTTCAAATTTCAAGTTCTTCTTCGGCGGCGAGTCGCTGGTCGCCTATTCCAATGGCGCCAGTCTACGGTTCGTCCTTTCACAGGACAGTCTGGCGCGGGTGGACCAGGGCGGCGAAGTCGGTGCGTCTCTTCCCGTCTCCCGCCTCTCTGCGCCCATCGAGGAACTTTGCGTGTTCGGTACCTACGGGATGCTGCATGGCCTCAGCTTCCGCTTTGATTCGATGACGGTGTGGGATGATGGACTCGTCGTGCGCGACCTGGTGCCGGTCAACACCACGAAGGGCGGCGCGCTCTACGACCGCATCCGCAACCGCGTCCACTACAATATCGGCAAAAACACCGCGTTCTCGCTCGGTACGCCGGTGGCGCGTCCCGGCCGGGTGGTCAACACCTCGCCGACGCTCGGCAGCGAGGTGCTGCCGCGTTTCGTGCAACTCTCGGAAGACGCCGACTGGACCGGCCAGATGGCCAGAATCCCCGAGGAGATTACGGTCGATCTCAACGGCCACACGCTTAAAATCGTCCAAGACGGCACCAGGCACTTCACCCTCGCCGGCACCCCTGGCACACTCGACATCACGATGAACGGCGACCGCGACCTCGGCAATTTCACGTTCTGCACCTACCCGCGGGAGATCGTCAAACGCGGATCGGGCACGCTGACCATCAACCAATCGCTGCAGAGCGTGCCGTCGATCGTCGTCGAAACTGGGTTCGTCAAACCCGGCGCGGCGGCGATGATCCGCTCGGCCACCACGGTGACGATCAAGAACGGCGCGGGCTTCGATTTCAACAGCAAGTCGGAAAACGACGTCTTTCTCGTGGCCGAGGGAACGGGTCCGGACGGAAAGGGCGCGATCCGCAACCTCGGCTCCTTCTCCGTCTCCACCGCGCAGATGAGCGGCATCACCCTCACGGGCGACGCCACCATCTACTCGCCGAACGGCCACCTCGGGCTGATTCGTGGCGACTTTGGACCGACCACGTTCGAGCTCAACGGGCACGCCCTCCGCTGCGACTACGCGCCCGGCAATGCCGGCTTCTGGTTCTGCAATACGACCGGCACCACCGAGGGGTCCGTCTATTTCAACGGCGGCATTCCCTATTTCACCAACAATAGCTACGATGTCGACATCCGCAACGTGGACTTCGTGGTCGACGGCAACGCCGCGATTTTCCGCATCCCGGGCAGCGGGTTCTCCAAGACCGTGCGGGTGCGCGATGTCACCCTCAAGAACGGCGCGGCGTTTGAAGAGGGGAGCAACGTCACCCATCTTCGGAATCTCACCCTCCTTGACGGCGCCAAGGTCTCCGGCAATGTGGCGTGGATCTATATGAGCGGACTGTTGAGCGTCTCGAACGAGACCACCAACATCGCCATCGCGCCGCCAGTCACTCAGGACGGCACGGCCCCCAAGCTCGTCAAATACGGTGCGGGCACGTTCACGATCAACAACAACCACACCGACCAGCGCATGGACGGCGGCGCGGAGCTCTTCGGCGGCACGGTGGTGATGTCCTCCACCGCCAGCACGAGGAACTACCACTACGCCATCTCGTCGCAGCCGGTGCCGGTAACCATCCATGCGGGCGCCACGCTCGACATGACGCAATGCACCCAGCCGGTCAAACTTACCGCGCTGCAGATCGATGCGGGCGGTACGCTACGCCACAACCCGACACAGTCCATTGCCTTCCCGAACGGAGCCACCTTTACCCGTCCCCGGCCGTTCGCCTTCTCCGGCACGGTGGACTTCGGCGGCACGGTGACGTTCGACCTCGCCGAGTTCTTCGCCGGTTCTGAAGCGCCCGCCGCAGGAAGCCTGATCACGCTTTTCGAAGCGGGGGCGATCACCGGTTCCGCCGAACTCGTGGTGAAAGGGTGCCCGTGCGCATACGATGTCTTTGCCGACGGCACCGCGATCAAGCTGCGGGTCAAGACCGCCGAGCAGGCCGCGCTCGCGCCGATCAAGATCCACGTGCTCGGCGGCAACTTCGCCTGGCAGGATGCCGGCACCGGCGTCAACTGGCGGGGACCGCTTGCGCAGCTGCTCACGCAGGAAGGGTGGAACGTGAAGATGACCGGCTGGCGCCGGAGCACGGCGAATTCGCTTGCCGGCGGCATTGCCACCGCCGCGCAGCGTGCCGCCTGGGGAAATTGCGCGGCCGTCAAGGACCTTGCGATCAAGACCTCGCTCACCCGCGCAGGCGTGCTCGAAGGCCTTGAGACCTACTGCGCGGCCGCCGAGCATCCGGACTTCACGATCTTCGTGTGCGGCGATATGGACGTAATCGACGCCGTGCCCGACGCGACGATACTCGCCAACTTCAAGGAGGCGGTGACGCGCATCAAGGCGGCGCTGCCGATGACAACGGTGATCGCCTCCACGATCGTGGGCGGTTCGGCGGCGCTCAATGCGGAGATCGCCGCGTGGTGCGCCAGTCAGAGCGACGTCGCGTGCGTCGATCTTTCGTCCTGTTTCGGCGTTGCCGGAATGAATGGCGTCACCTGCGCCGCCGTCGCCCAGGCGGTGAAGGCGAAGCTGCTTGAACTTGCAACGGCGAACGGCAAGCGCGTGCCTTCCTCCTGGACGCCGCCCGCCGTGGCGCTGGGCGCCGAAAACAACGTGCCCGCCGCCTATCGCAACGGCTTCACCCATGTGCGCACGCTCGAGCCCGCCGCCGACCAGTACTTCGGCAACAACGTGGAGGCGGTGCCGTATTCCTATTCGCCGCTGATGCGCAAGACGGGCATCAAGAAGGTGGGCTACTACATTGAACTCGTGCGCGCGGATACCGGCGACCTGCAGGCGCTGTGGGTCGACATGGACGCCCCGGGCTCCACTTGGGCGGACGTCTCGGTGCCGGTCGTCAGGGCGCAGACCAAGAGCTGCGCGGTGACGAAACTCCACGTGTGGAGCAATTTCGGCGGCGTGCATCAGATCTCCGCTACCGACGATTCCGTGGACGGCTACCTTGAATTCTGCTGCGCAAACTATTCGCAGGGTGAACACGCCGGCTGTCCGATCGCCGAACCCTGGGCCGGCGGCATGGGCTTCGACGATAGCCTTGTCACGGACGCCGATGCGGGGCACGGCTGCTTCCAGCTGATCCGCCGCTTCGCCGATGGTTCCTTCCCCGGCGCGGAGATTCTCTTCGCCTGGAATGCCATGGGTTACGACAGGGCGCAGCTCAACGCCATCGGCATGGGTACGCTCGCCAACTACGGCAACCACCCCTGGACCGCCAACAAGGAATTGGACTGGACATGGGCCTACAATACCGGCAGCGACGCCATCAACGCCGGTGCCTATTCGACGCGCCGCATCGAGTTCTGGGTGCAGTACGAGGGCGAGGCGCCCACGCGCGCCGAACTCGTCGACGCCGTTTGGACCGGCGCGGTCGATAGCGACTTCTGGAAGCTCGGCAACTGGGCGACCGCCGAAAACGCCGCGCCCGCCTCTGCCGACTACACGACCTGGCAGCTGCCCGCCGGCACCGACCTTTCGCCCGCCTACAGCCATGTGGACGGCGTCTCGCACGCGACGACCACCGTCGTCGTCGACGGTACGCTGCGGCTTGTCGACGTGGGCGGCTTCTACAATAACGGTTTGATCCTCGGCCCCACCGGCCGAATCGTCATCGACCCCACGAAGTTCGTGTGGCGCTTCCGTACGGCACCGATTTTCGAGCCTGGCGCGAAAATCGCGCTCTCCTCGAACTTCGCCGGCAACACCAACGGGCGCTTCCTCATCACCTCCTGGGAACAGGGCACGGTCGATCCCGCTTCGCTTGAAAACCTCTTCGACGCCGCCAGTGCTTCGGGCGCCAATCCGAAGTTCATCGTCGAGGCTCTGGAGAACGGCGGCGGCCGCCTTTGGCTCGACCTCGCGCCGGCGACGGCCAAGCCCCGCCTCAACGTGCTCACCGTGGGCGATTCCATCACCCAGGGCTACTACTCCACCTACGGCAACTGGCGCATCCCGCTCATGAAGAAGATCTGCGCTGCGGGCTACGAGGCGCGGGCGAAGGGGTTCTGGACGATTGAGTCGCAGGACATCACCGGCGGCATGTCGCCCGACGAGTGGCTCCACCACGCCGGCATCAGCGCCCAGCGCACCATCACCAAGAATGGCGGCGGCACCCTCGACGCCATCGAGGCGATGCTCGACCAGGCCGGCGACCTTGACTTCGTGCTCGTCAAGCTTGGCACCAACGATCTCAACGTCGACGGCACGTCGCCCGAGGCGCTCTATCCGGCCTGGACGAATCTCGTTTGGAAGATTCTCAACCATAAGCCCCATGCGAAGGTCATCTGCGGCGCCGTGCTGGACCAGGCTTTCGACGCGGCCAAGGATGCCAAGGTACAGGCCTTCAACGCCCTCATGCGTACGGCCATCGAAAGCGGCGCCTTCCCCGCGAAGCGCGTCTACTTCTCCGACCTCTACACGCCGTGCTACCGCTACGACCAGAACCACAACTACATCCCCGGCAGCTTCTACGATGCGAGCAATCTCCATCCCGATTGGCCGGGCGAGGACAAGCTTGCGGATGCCTACCTCGCGACGATGCTTACGGCGCTCGCCGAGGCCGAGGCGGGCTGGCAGCCGGGCGCGCCCGAAGCCGTGCCCACCACGACCGGTGCCGAGAACAACGTGCCCCTGGAATACCTGGCCGGCTTCACCCGCGCCCGCGTGCTCGATGTGGTCGCGAACCAGGAAATTCCTTTCCCGCAGCTCGGTTACGTGCCGTATGAGGATGCCACCGGCTGCACGGCCGCAACCACGAACCTCTCGCGCGTCGGCTACTATATCGAACTTCGCCGGAAGAACGATTCGCAGAGCGACTTCCACAATCTCACGCGCTGGATGTGGGTGTCGATGGACGCCTTCGGCGACCGTACGCTCGAAACCGTGGGCGTGCCGCTCAACACGGTGAGCCAGTGCCTTACCACCCGGTTGCGCGTGGCGTCCAACATGCCCGGCATCGAACCCGTCGCCGCCGACCGCGACGACGTCAGAGGCTGGGTCGAGTTCTGGAAACACAGCTACGGCGACGGCGCGGGGCCGAGCGGCCCGGGCGTACCCGCCCATTTCTGGGGATGCGACTGGAACGACGCCATGGCCGCCAATGGCCTTTACGGCTCCATGCAAGTCCATCGCGTGACGCCGGGCGGCTCCGAGCCTGCACAGGTGCTCTTCGCGTTCAACCGCTGGGGGCACAGCCGCAACTTCGAAATCGGTTTCGGGCCTTTCGCCAATATCGCCCTCGGCGCAATGGACTGGACGTTCACCGGCGACGCGAACAAGCACTGCGCCGAGACGATGTCCATTCTCGCCTACGACATCGCGCGCATTGAAATCTGGACTGCGTCGATGGCGAACGACCCCGGGGCGAAGGGCGTGGAAGCCGAGATCACCGCAATCGTCACCGAGGGCGACGCGACCGCGGTCGATGTTGACGTGGACGATTTGGGGCTTGACGCGACACGCGCCACGCTCACGCTTGAATGGTCCACGGATGCGGCCTTCGCGACGGTCGCGGGAACGGCAAACCTCGGTACCGTCGAGGCCGCAGGTCGGGTGAAGGGCGTCGTTTCCAACCTGACTGCGAACGCGCAGTGGTACTTCCGCGTGACGGCGGTCAACGACTGCGAGAGGGAGACGAAGGTCGTCAGCAATCCGTATGAAATCGCCGTCAACGTGTGGCGGCCTTCGGCGGCGGATGCCACCTGGTCGTCGCTGGCCTGGTTGAAGAACGGCGTGGGCGATTCGCGTGCGTTTACGGCCGGCTGGGCGACCCTGTTCGATGGCGCGGAGACGGCGAAGCCGGCGGCGATCAACGTAGATGCAGATGTGGTGACTTCGCTGCTGACGGTCGGCGGCGCCGGCAACTACACCTTCGTCGGCAAGGGCCGGATCACGGCGGGCAGAGTCGAGAAGACCGGCGCGGGCACGCTCACGATCGATGGCGCGGGTTTTGCCGGCCGAGGTGACATCGTCGTCAAGGACGGTACGCTCAAGCTCGGCGGTGCGGCCGGCGACCACGCGCTTGGTGCGGCGGGCGGTACGGTGCGGGTGGAAGGAAGCGGCGTATTGGACCTCAATGCTTCCGACAGCGAAGCCGCACACAACAACATCTATCATTCGAAGCAGCTCGTGCTTGCGCACGGCGGCACCATCGTCAACAACGGCCCGGCCAACACGAGCGGCGGCCCGGGGCATCTTCGCATCGAAGGCGAGGGCACCCTCGCCGGCGCGAAGCGCTTCGACGTGCGTAACATCGGCACCGATCCCGATTGCACCACCACGGTCATCGACGGCGACGAGGAGGCGACGCTCAACATCAACAACTCCGCCGAGATGGTCTGCATCAACAATCCGCAGCCGATGAACATCAAACGGATGAACATCAAGAATCCGGGGCGGGTACGCTTCGAGAGCGGCGGCACGCACAACATTGCGGAAGGCATCCACTTTGAGACGGGCGGGCGCCTCGGCATCTGGAACTCCACCATTTCCGCCGGCGCGGGCGTCAACGTGGGTGCCGGCGTCGTTGGTGAAATCTTCACCGAAAACGGCACCGGCTATGTGGCGGGCCCCGTGACCGTGGAAGGCACGTTGCGTGCGAGCGCGGGTACGACGCACTTCCAGGGGGCGATCACCAACCGCGGCGAGTTTGCCGCAATCGGCGGCGAGACGATTCTGGACGCCACGGCAACGGTTGTGAACGAGGGCAATCCGCTCAATACCGTCAGTTCCACGGAGCGCTTCTACGCGGGTAAGATCGAAGGCGACATGCGCATGGCCATTTCCGGCAGTACCCACTGCTGGATGGGCGGCGGCGATCAGGACTGGGGCGACAGCGCGCTCGACGTCTCGCTTACGGGCGGCGGTTCGTTCGTGTTCGGCCGCAACGACGACTACAAGGGCTTCCCGAAGTTCGGCAAGGGCAAACTGCACGTGACGGCCGCGAGTGGCCACACCGGCACATTTTTCCTCTTCTCCGGCGGATCGGGGGCGATTGACGGGCTGGACATCGCGGGGCCGCTCGGCACGTTCGCCGCGCAGGGGCCGCATCAGGCCGATGGTACGCGGGCGATTCCGGAAGTGCGCGTCGACAACCTCAAGGTTACGGCGGGCAAGTTCTCCATCGGCAACAACAATGGACGCAACGAACTCACGCTTGCGGGCGAAAACACGGATGTGACCGCCACATCGTTGGCGGTGGATGAACAGTACAACCGCGAAACCTGGGGTACACTCCGGGTCATGGACGGTACCTTCGCGATCGGCACGGGCGGCATCACCACGTCGTGGCTGCTGCCGGAGCGTCCGATGGCCACCTTCGAAGGCGGCACGCTGAAGGCGGCGGGCGACTTCACGGTCAAGGCCCCGGGCATGAACATCTCGTTCGGTACGCCGAAGGGCGGAAATGCCGTAGTCCTTGACCTCAACGGGCACAACGTCACCCTGCCCACCGGCCTCAACGGCGGCAGCGACGTGACCATCAGGGGGGCGGGCACGTTCGGCCCCAGCCGCGCCGGCATCCAGGGCATTCCCACGGGCAAATGGACGGTCGAGTCGACGGGGACGGTGGATCTGCGCAACGCGGCGGGCTTTGCCGGCGGGCTTGTTTTGCGCGAAGGCGCGAACGTCACGCTCGGCATTGGCGGCGAGAGCATGGTCGAACTCCTGGCGTGGCACTGGCCGGGCGACGTATACACCTCGGTGGTTCCGCAGTACAACAACGACACGCTCGTCGCGTCGCATATTGCGACCACGATGGAATTCTTCGAGGCGCCCGTGCAGGATCTGGCGAACAACTGGAATCAGAAATACAATAATTACATCAGCTACAACATCCTCGGCGAGTTCTATGTTTCCGCCGAGCGGGCAGGGGCGTGGACCTTCAACACTTCCGGCAGCACGTTCTTCGGCATGGTGATCGATTCCGCGCGTCTCAGCACGGGCGCTCAGGCGTCCATCAATCTCGCCGAGGGCTGGCACAAGTTCATGTTCGAAGTGTACATGAACCCCAAGAACGGGCACAAGTGCGGGGCGACCGGTTCGAACCCCTGGATGTTCGCCTACAAGATCGGATCGGGCGATTGGGTGCCGTTCAATATGGAAACGGTGCCGATGCGGATGCGCTCCGACGCGAAGGCGAAAACGACGGTACGCCGCCGCAAGTACCGTTCCTACGGCAACAGCGCGAACGTGTATGCGGGCCTCGATCCTGTCTACTATGCCGCAGCGGACGTGGTGGAGACGTCGCTACAGCCGTTCAACACCAAGGTTGCGACAGGGGCCAACGCCACCTTCGGCGGTGCGGCGTCGCGGTTGGACGGCTACTTCTACGTGTCGGCCGAGCGGGCCGGGCGCTGGAATTTCCAAGGCGGGTACGACGACAACATCGCCGTTGACATCGACGGATCCCGTCTTTTCGCGACGGCCGGCTGCGGTACCTCGAGCGCGAACATCACGCTCGTCGAGGGTTGGCACCAGTTCGTCATCCGCTGTGCCGACAATTCGGCGAGCGGCAATGCCACGGGCGGCGTGGGCGGCCTGCTCACCGACGCGCACGGCAATACCGGCGTGTCGTTGCAATTCAAGGTGCGCGACGGCGGCTACGAGGCGTTCGACGAGCGTTATGTGCCGATTTCGCTCCTGCCGGGTACGGCGCAGAAATACGAGCTGCCGGGTCTCGGCGGGGTGACGGACGTTGCGGCCGGGGCGCAGCTTGCGAACCGGCTGCGCGGCACGGGATATTGCCCGATCCGCGGCACGTTGAAGGGCGCGGGCACGTTGACGGGGCCGTTCCGCTTCACGGGTGCGGAGAACTGCTGGGAAGTATCCGGCGCGGGCAACCGTGCGACGCTGGGCGGCAAGGTCGCATTCGCGGATGCGGATGCTTCGACATTGGCGGGTCTCAAGTCGATCAAGGCGGTGTTCGATCAGAAGCCGACCTGCGCCGTCTATCCGCTTGCGGATGCGCTCGGCCTGACCGACGAGGCGGTTGCAGCGCTCGCGTGTACGGTGGTCGACGCGGCGGGCGAGGATTATTCCGAAATCGTCACCCCGGCGATCGACGGCGGTAAGCTGGTGCTGAAGAACGCCCGTCCCTCGGGGTTGACGCTCATCGTGCGATGACGGTGAAAATTCGTTATTGACAGCGTGGGCGAAATGGCGCATAATACTTCGTACTGCGGGGCGTGGTGTTCCGCAGGCATGGACTTAACGGGGATAAGACGATGATGCTGAAAAAGTTCAATCTTGTTGTTGGCATGCTGGCTCTTGCTGGCATGGTGATGGCCGATGTCACACTGGAGGCCGACGTCAATCTGACCGCCGACGCCGACTGGTCCGGGCAGGGCACGATCACCGTGCCGGCCGGAATCGTCGTCAACCTCAACGGGCATCGCCTCGTGGTCGACAACGTGACGGGCGGCGGGCGCATCATCGACACGGCATCGACATACGACCTTCTCGATGGCATCACATCCACGGAGGGCGGCAATCAATGGATCAACACCGGGGTGACGCCGGGTGCGACCACGGCCATCGCTCATGACTTCACCGTCGACAGCGCCGTCGACAATCGGCCTTTTTTCGGTACCGGTTTCGAAACGGACGTTTTCTTGTTGGTGGTACAGGGGGCAAGTTTCCACTGGTACGGCAACGGGAGTACGATTGGCGGCGTCGAGGAGGGGGGGCGCTATATGGCGACGGTGACGACCGACAAGCAGGTGAAGGTGGTCAAGCGTGATGGCACGGTGGTCGGCACCAAGACCAACATGAGCCTCACCAACAAAAAGAGCAACCTCAATTTGTTCCGAGGTGGTTCCTCTTCGTACTACGGTGTCTACACGCTGCACCAGTCGAAGATCTGGCAGAACAACGTGCTGGTGCGTGACTTCGTGCCCGTGCGCAAGCGCGCCACGGGCGACATCGGACTGCTCGACCGAGTGAACATGGTGTTCTACGCCAACCAGTCCAGTACGCCGTTCGTCTATGATGACGAAAACATTCTTGCGGGCAACGACGGCGTCGGCGAAGTGTGCATCAAATATGCCGACGGAGTACAGGTGGCGAACGGCGATTTGGTGGTGGCGGGGAACGTGAAGATGGTGCTTGACCTCTCGACTTGTACAGGGAGTGTCGCGGCGCCGTCTGCCTTCTGGGGGACCTCGGTCAGGGTGCATCTGGGCGCACGCGATCCGGTGTTGGGCGCGAAGCTGCTTGACTGGATGGCGATTCCCGAGGGAGTTGAATTCGCGTGGGATCCCGCGACCGTTTCCGCCCATCCGGGGGTGGTGCCGCGCCTCGAATTCAACGGACTCTATTTTGGCGTCGATACGGCATCGACGGTTGTGCGTACGGCCCGTTGGACGGGTGCGGTCGACGGCGACGTGGAGAAGCCCGGCAACTGGAACTGCTTCAACGCCTCGGGGGCCCAGCTAGAGGACGCCTTGCCGTCGGAAGAGTCGGAGGTCTACATCTCCGGCGACGTCAATCTCCAGATTCCGGTCGGCAAGTCGCTCGCCTACGGGCAGCTGAGTTTCGACGGCTGCCGGTTGGCGGCGGACTGTGACTGGCGGGGGCTCGGCCGTTTCCCGCTGAACGGCCAACTCGACCTGAATGGACATCGCCTCCTGGTTGCCTCGCTTTCGGGCAATGGCGTGGTACTGTCGGGGTATGACCGTCTGGACTGGATCGCCTCCTGCGCCGATCGGCAGCGTATCGACACCGGCATCGTGCCGGGCACCGATACGGAAGTCGAGTTTGATTTCGCGACGGGCGACGTCTATCAGGAAAACCGGGTGATCTTCGGCGCGGGCTGGACGACTTACTGCTATTTGTTCTGCATTCAGTCGACGTCGCTTAGGTTTTTTGGTGGAGGAACCACGGTCTGCGCCTTCGAACCCAACCGGCGTTTGCGTATCACGGTCGATGGGAATGACAGGCTTACGGTATACGACGCCGAGGGGGCGAAAATCGGCGAAGAGTCGGTGACGCGGTCGACCAGCAATTCCAAGACCAATACGCTCAAACTTTTCGATCTTCCCGAGCTGAAGCTAGACAACCACTATGTCACGGCATTTTATCGGCTTTACGGGTTCAAAATCTGGAAGGGGGGTAAGCTCGTGCGGAATTTTGTGCCGGTGCGGGAATCGTCCGGTGCGCGGCGGGTCGGCCTCCTCGATCTTGTTGAATACAAGTTCTACGGGAATGCCGGCGCATCCGCCACAGGATTCATTGCCGGCGAGGCGACGACGGTTGGCACTGAGGATGTGGGGGTGCTGGACGTGGAGGTGCCGGAGGGCGAGACATGCGTCAACGGCGGCGTGAAGTTGTCTGGCAATGTCCGTTTCGTCAAGACCGGCGCGGGCACTTATGAAATCAATACGGCCGGGGCCGAGAATACAGCGGGCACGGTGGTTTCCAACGGTCTCTACAAGGTCGGCGCAGGGGCGGTGGATTTGGGAATCGGCCCATCCGGGACTGAAATCTTCGTGGCGCATGACGGCGTCTTCGATGCGAACGATTCGACGGGACTCTTGAGCGCCAACCTGTTCCGGCTCGACGGCGGCCGCGTCGTTTCTACCTCGACCGGGGTGGGCTCGATCGGGCATCTCGAACTGTTGTCTGATTCTTCGATCAGCAACATGGCCATCATCGCCGTAAATCGCACGGCGACCAGCGCCGATCTGGGCGGATGCACGCTCGACATCGCCGGGCCGCTCTGCGAGATCAATACGCTCACCGCCACCAACGGCACTTTCCGCAAAGTCGACGGAGGCATTCTGCGGATTCAGAGTGTCGCGTTTAACGCCGCCACGGTCAATCTCGATCTGGACTGCGCGCTGGATATCCAAGTGAACGGCACCGTCCATGACCTCACGTTGCGCGGCGGGGACTTTGGCGCGACGGGAACAGGGGCGTTGGGCGTCAAAGGAACGTTCACGCCGATGGGCGACAACGTGCGCAATTTCAAACTGCTCGACGGTTCGGCGATCGATCTTTCGCGCCGCACTGGCGTCTATGCCGCCTTCGACGAGGAGACGGCGCTCACCTTCGAGGGCAACATCGCCGTCAAGCTCGCGGGCCGCGGCACGCCGCCGGTTCATGGCGAGCGGCTGATCGCCTGGAAGCCGCAGCTCGTGCCTGCCACGTTCGTCTGGGACGAAACCACCGCCGCCACCACTGCGGAGACGCCGGTGGCGACTGTTCGCGGCCTCTTCTACGGCGGCGACCTTGATTCCGATGAAGTCGTCTACGCGTACTGGACCGGTGCGGCCCACAACGGCAACATCGCCGATGCCGCCAACTGGACCTGTTCCAATGCCCTGATGCAGGTGGTTGTAGATGGACTTCCCTGCACCAACGCGGCGGTGTTCGTTTCGGGCGAGATCGATTTGAACGTTCCCGCCGGCGCGGAGCTGCCGAATGCGATGATCGAGTTCGGCGACTGCGCATTGACGGCAAATTGCGATTGGCGCGGGCTCACCGAATTGCCGACCAAGATCGACCTCCATGGGCACGACCTCGCGCTCGCGGCATTGCCAAAGTCTGGTGAAATCACCGACTCCAGCGCCTTTGACCTCTACGACATGCTGGACTACATCGAATCCACCGCGCAGCAGCGCATCACGACCGACATCGTGCCGGGGCCGGGCACGGCGATGGATTTCGAGTTCACCATTCCCCATTACGCCGCAGACGGCGGGTTGTTCGGCACGGGCTATACGTGGCGCAAATTTCTGCTCACCCAGCAGGGTAATGGGTTGCATTTCTGGGGTAACAACCATGTCGTGCTCGAGTCGTTATTGGAAAACACCCGTTACCGGTTTTCGATTTCCGCGTCGGCGATCGCCTCGATGTACGATGCCAACGGCGATCAGATCGGAAGCAACGTGGGCGTGGTTCTGACCAACGACGGCAATGGAAAGTTGAAGTTCTTTGCGCCAAGCGATGGACAGCGGGGGGCCTATCGCTTCCATGCCTGCAAACTCTGGCAGAACGGCGTGTTGGCGGGCGACTTCGCCCCGGTGCGCGAGCGGTTGACGGGAAGGTGCGGGCTTCTCGATCGGGTGACCGGCAAGTTCTACGTCAACGATTCCGGACTCGGCGTCGACTTCATCGCCGGGCCGGTGACGACGCCCGGAGTGGTCGATGCGGGCACGTTGCTCCTCGACGTACCGGAAGGGGTGACGCAGGTCAACTCTTCGGTGGCGTTGACCGGGGCGTTGCGCCTGGTCAAGGACGGCAGGGGTACGTTCACGATGTCGAAGGCGGGGCAGTCCTACGCCGGTGGCACCGTGGTCGCGGCCGGCAAAATCCAGGCGGGGATCATCGGCACGTCGAATCCGTTCGGCTCGTATGGCGGCAAGATTGAAGTGCGGGAGGCGACCACGTTGGATACTTGCGCGTATACGGACTTCACCGGCTATTCGGTGGTGCTCTCGGGCGGAACCCTGTGCAACTCTTCGGCCCAGGTGTCGTCGTACAGTTCCACCCGCAACGGGTTCGGCGACATTACGCTCACGGAAGATTCGATTGTGGGCGGCATGGCCAAGGCCGGGGAGGTCGTCTTCGGCGGTGGCCGCACGGTCGATCTCAACG
Source organism: Kiritimatiellia bacterium (assembly GCA_045617985.1). GTDB lineage: Bacteria > Verrucomicrobiota > Kiritimatiellia > RFP12 > UBA1067 > RUG572. The sequence goes on along the minus strand of JAZLJP010000003.1, from coordinate 21,115 downwards.
GAAAAACCCTCACCTTCGTGGCGCCGTCGGGGAGCTTCCTCACGCTCGGCGATCCCAAGGGCACGACCACGCTGAAGAACGGCAAACTCGATTTTTCGGTGGTGTCGTGGCTTGTCGTCGCGTCCAATGCAACCGTCCATGCCGAGACGGTGGATCTCGATATGTCCGGCGCGTTCCATTTGAACGGAGACCTCTCGGTGCGCGACTACACGGCGCGTTTCGGCATGAATCTCAACAACGGCACGGGCAAGCTTCGGGTGTACGGGCGCTTCACGCCGGTGCATGCGAGCTATTTCCGCGGCTGTGAACTGCAAGACGGCGCGACGATCGACCTGCGCGCCAAGAGCGCGACCTGGAACACGCAGAGCGCGTCGGCCAATGACAATCGGGTGACGTTCGCGGAAGGTGCCGTGATTACGGTCGATCTCACGGAGAGTCCGCTGTTGAAAACCGGCAAGGTGGTGGCGTGGAACGAGAAGCCGGCCAATGAGAAAGGGCCCACATTCCGTTTGGAGGCGGGGCCGCGTACTCACAGTTATCGCCTCTACACCCTGGACGACGGCATTTGGCTCGAGAACTGCGCTACGGTGATCTTCTTCCGGTAGGAATGCCGAGACGATGTGATGGTTGACGTGGGTTGGAGGGTTATGTTACAATGTGCCCGAACGAGTTGTTTTAGGAGGTTTTATGAAAAAGATGGTCGGATGGGTCTTGACGGGATGGGTGACGCTCGGCATTGCGTTCGCCGAGATGGTTCCGTTGCCAAGGTCCTACACGCGTCTGGAGTGGATCCAGTCGACGGGAAACCAGTACATCGACGCGGAATACGTGTTTGACGCATATGATACGTTCGTGGTCGATTGCGTCGTCAATTTCCCGCAGGCGCGGACCTATCCCAACCTCTTCGGTACCCGCAAGGGGAGCAACAACGCCGACCATGCCATTTCCGTATTTCTGGCGTCGAACTCGACCACGACCCCCCGATTGAGTTTCTATCGGTGCGGCGCGAATGCGGTCTCGACCGACTTCCCGACGCATCGGCGCTTGACGATTACGGTTACGGAGACGGCGTTTTCGTGGCGTTCGCCCGATGGTTCCGTCGTCGGCGGCGTTGAGGTGGAGCCGAAGAAGCACGAGGGCGGATTCGGTTCTTTGATGATTTTCGGATTGAACAACGCCTCCACGGCGACGACATTCACGCCGGACGGCAATTCGCCCTCGTGCGTGACGCTTTATTCGTTCACCATTACGGCGCAGGACGGAACGGTGCGGCGTTCGTTTATTCCGTGCCGTCGGGGCGAAGATGGCGAAGCGGGGTTGTGGGATGAAGTGGAGGGGAAGTTCCACGGGAATCGCGGAACGCGCCGGATTTTGGGGTCTGACGCCGCAGAAGTCGAGACGCTCGTCGACTACATGTCCGCCACCGGCACGCAGGCCATCAACACGAAGTACGTACACGCCTTCGATGACACGTTTGTTGCCGACTTCACGGCGAAACTGCCGCAGAATAAAACCTACGCCATGATTTTCGGCGCCCGTAAAAGCGGCAACAATTCGAACAATGCGACCGGATTCTGGCTGACGCAAAACTCGAAGACCGTGTTCAAGGCCGGCTATGCCCGTTCGGGCGGCACGAATTTCAACGGAGGATCCGGCAATCTTCCAGCGAATCAGCGGATGACGTTGACATGCGGACCCGACAAGGCAGACTGGAGGTCGGCCGACGGTACGGTCGTCGGCTTCATCACCGTGACGCCGACGAAGGAGGAGGGCGGCCTGAATCCGATCGCCATCTTCGGCATGAACAATACGGGTACGGCTGACAGTTGGGGGCTCGACGGCAACTCCTGGGCGACGGCAGACCTTTATTCGTTCCGCACCATCAAGTCGGACGGAACGGTCGCGCACGACTATGTGCCGTACCGAAAGGCGGATGGCGAGGTGTGCCTGCGGGATATCGCCGAGGGCGCCACGGTGACGTCGTTTAGTAATGCCGGTTCGGGAGACTTCGGATTCGGTTGTGCCTACACGACGAATGCGACGGCGCTTTGCGTTCACGAGGGCCTGCTGACAGACGACCTTGTAAGGCTGGGGCTGAACCTCGAGAAGGTGGGGCCTTTTCGCGTGTCGGCGACGGCTGTGACGGTGCGTCTGCCGGCGCTCGCGCTGCGTCAGGGCATGTTCTCCCTGCAGGACGGTGCTGCCGGGAACTATGCGATCGATGACACGCTCACGTTGGCCGGAGGGGCGTATCTGGCTCTCGACATCTCGGAAAGCGGATGCGATGTTCTGGTGCCGGCGTTGGTGGAGTTCGAGAATGCCACAGTCGAAAATCCGTTCGTACTGAAGGTTGCGATTGACGCACGTGCCGATCTGACGAGGAAATACACGGTTGTCGCGTCCGGCATGCCGGGCGCGGGCACGCCGAACAACATCCGGGTGGAGGGGGCCCCGATGGCCGTCGAAATCCGCAATGGTGCGCTGATCGTGCAATACGACGATCCGGCCATGCCGGTGGAGGCGACGTGGCAGGGGAATGCGAATGCGGCAGTTGACGAACCCGCGAATTGGATCTGCAAGAACAGCCGTAATGAAATCCTGCCCGGTGTGCTGCCGATGGCCCAGACGCATGTCGTGCTGCCGGATGGCTGCGTGTTCAATTGCCCGCGCGGATCCGCGTTCGTCTGCCGGAGCATCGATTTTCCGGCGACGCTGGGCGGGGACTGCGATTGGCGTGGCCTCAGTCAGCCGATTGATTCGACCATCCATTTGAATGGACACAAGCTCTACCTTTCCCAGTTGGAGGGGGCGGGCCTTCTGATGGACACGGTCAACCAGGACTATGTACTCGTGGACTATGTTTCCGCCGACGGCCGCCAGGTGGTCGATACGGGATATCTCTACAGGGCCTATGACACGATGGTCGCCGATTTCACGCCGTTCTTCCCGCAGGTGAAAACCTATCCCGTTCTCTTTGGAACGCGTAACAATGCGAACAATAACGTGAATGCAACGAGCTTCTTTCTGGCGACCGGCAACAACGCCCTGGCGATGGCCTACTATGTTCGCGCCGGGAAAAACAGCGGCAATGTTGCGGGGCTTCCGGTCAATCAGCGCATGACGCTCACGTGTGACGAAACGTCGGCGGTCTGGAAGACGGCGGATGGATTGAGTACCGGCAAGGCGACTGCCGGGGGGACCACGCATCAAAACGGGGTGTACCCCTTGGTCATCTTCGGAATGAACAACGGTAAAGAGGGAACGCTTGCAATCGACGGAAATTCCTGGGCGACAGTTGATCTCTATTCGTTCCGCATCTATTCCAACAATCAGAAATTGATGCGTGACTATGTTCCGGTAAAACGCCTTTCTGACGGCGCCTACGGTCTTTACGAAGCATGCAGGCGTGAATTCTTCACGGCGGCAAGCGTGAGCAGCGCGAGTTTGTCGGGCGCGCAGGTGGGCGCGGTGACGGCGCGCGCGCCAGGCGAAGTGCATCTCGATGTGCCCGAAGGCACCACGGTGACGGCATCCTCGCTCGCATTGGCGGGTACGCTGAAGCTGGTGAAGGAAGGCGCCGGCACGTTGTGCGTTGCCAAGAACGATCAGACTTACATGGGCGGCACTGATATTCTTGAAGGCACGGTTCGACGTGCCGTGACAGGCGCGGGCTCGTTCCTCGGCCGCTCGGGAGCGGTGACGATCTATCCGGATGGCGTCCTCGACTTCGACGGCTGGGGCAATCAGAGCCTCGACCATTACGTGCTTGCGGGCGGACTTCTGAAGAGCGTCACGGCGCGTAGCCAGCAGGGGTTCGACTGGCTGCAGCAGGTCACGCTCACGGCGGATTCGACCATCCAGTTCGACGGCGCAGGCTTTGTGGGGCACGGATGGGATGCGGCCACGCTTGAGATGAACGGACACCAGCTCGACCTGGTGACCGCTGGCACCAAGGGAATCTTCATGGGCAATTTAACGGTGACAGGTGGAGGCCGGATCGTGGTGCGTGGCGGTGGCACGCTGATTGTGGGCGATAACGCGAATTCGACCAGTACGACGCACAATGTCCTCGCTGAAACGACGACGCTCGAAGTGCGCGATGCGGCGCTAAAAGTCGTCTGCGAAGACGTGCTTTTCGGGGGATATATGAGTGCCCAGCCGACAGGGCAGGCCTGTACCGGCACGGGGCATCTGCGTATTGCCGATAAGTTGACGCTTAAGTCGGAGGTGTTCTATCCCTGCACATTGCTGGATGGTGCGTGCATCGACCTAAGCGAAATCGCGTTCGTGGTTCCCGGTGAGGCGTTGACCTATGAAACGGATGCCACCGTGCAGGTGGACATCGGCACGCGGGTGGTGCGTGCGAACGAGAAGTTGATCGCGTGGGATGCCATCCCTTCGGCAACCTTCAGGCCGACGCGCGAATCCCGTTGCGCACTCATCCCGCTGGGCGACGGTCTCTACGTGTTCCGCGGCTTCACGATTTTCGTTCGTTGACCTCAGATGCGCCCGATCGTTTTGCGTTTCCCATTTTGCATTTGTCTCGGTGTGGGATATTATGGTACAATGGTGGTCGCGAAAGGATGAATGCAATGGCACTGCCACAACGAGATGACTTGATTGAAGAGCTCAAGCGCACCGATCTGCTCTTGGAGTGGGCGGTGAGGCATGGGGAAGAGGCGGAGGCCGAACGGCTTCGCACGAAGTTGCGTCGGCTCGCGGCGATGGGGGACGAAGAGGAAAGATGAGATCATGAGCGAAGTGAACTACAGGCGCAACGGAATGAAGTATTCGACGAGCGGCAAGTGCTGGGGAATGGCGCCCAAGGCGGGCGGGTTCGCATCGGATCTGCCGGCGAAGGGCCCGAAACCCACGTCGTCGCGGGAGCGGAGGGCCGCGAAGAAGGGGCGAAAGGGATAAAGGTCTTGGGGGACAGACCCTAGAGAATTCGAGTCGAGAACAATCTCATTGTCGGTGAATCGAGGATGGTGTCATGCCGAAATTCAAGGATATTCTAGTTGCCTTTCTGCCCTTGGTGGTGCTGATCGGGTTGATTCTGCTGGCGGTATCGGTCTTCGGGCGCGATGTCGGCGACGGGGCCAGCCAGATTTCGCTTGTCTTCGCCACGGGTTTTGCGGCGGCGTTGGCGGTGGGCGTCAAGCGCGTACCCTGGCAGGTGCTGGAGCAGGGGATCACCTCGGCCATCTCCAGTACGAGCGTTTCCATCCTCATCCTGCTGCTCATCGGCATGCTTTCCTCGGCCTGGATGGTAGGCGGCGTCGTGCCCACGCTCATCTGCTATGGCGTGAAGATCATGAACCCGCACCTGTTCCTCTTCTGCGCCTGCCTCATCTGCGCGGGCGTCTCGCTGATGACCGGCACCTCCTGGACTACGGTAGCGACGGTGGGCGTGGCGCTTCTCGGCATCGGCACGGCGCTCGGCGTGCCGATGGCCTGGTCGGCCGGCGCGATCATCTCCGGCGCCTATTTCGGCGACAAGATCTCCCCTTTGAGCGATACGACGATTCTCGCGAGTTCCTCCACGCGCACGGACCTCTTCGTGCATATCCGCTACATGCTCTTCACGACGGTGCCGTCGATGCTGCTGGCGCTTGGCATCTATCTCGTGGCGGGCTTTTTCCTGATCGACGCCTCGACCGCGAATGTGACGGACTGCGTGGCCGGCCTTTCCCGCACCTTCAACATCTCGCCGGGCACGCTTCTCGTACCGCTCGCGACCGTCGTACTCATCGTTTTAAGGTTGCCTTCGCTCGCGATTCTCTTCCTTTCCGCGCTCTTCGCGGCACTATCGGCGCTCGTCTTCGAGCGCGAGGCGCTTCTGGCCGTGGCGGGGGAGACGGTTTGCACGGCGAAGGCCTGCTACACGGCGCTGATGAGCGTGTTCTTCTCGGGCACGCATCTCGAGACGGGCAGCGCGATGCTGAACAAGCTTGTGGCCACGCGCGGCATGTCGGGCATGATGGGGACGATCTGGCTCATCCTCTGCGCGGTTTCCTTCGGCGGCGTCATGTACGCGGGCGGCATGCTCAAGACCATCGCCGAGGTGCTCATCGCCTGCGTGCGCTCGACGGCCGGGCTCGTGGGGGCGACGTGCGTGACGGGCGCCGTGATGAACGTCGCGACCGGCGACCAGTACATCTCGATCCTCGTTTCGGCGGACATGTTCCGCGACGCCTACCGCGAGCGCGGCTACGAGTCGCGCCTCCTCTCGCGGGCGATCGAAGATTCGAGCACCGTTACGTCCGTGCTGGTGCCGTGGAACACCTGCGCCATGGCCCAGTCGACGTCTCTTGGCGTTGCCACCGTGGCCTATCTGCCGTTCTGCTTCTTCAATCTGATTAGCCCGTTCATGAGCGTGGTGGTCGCCGCCCTGGGCTGGCGCATCCCCGTGGCCGCCGCTTCTCGCCCCCGTGGCACGGTTGACGCTTCGCGTGGGAAAATGTAAAGGGAACAAGGCGTCTACATTTCTTTCCCCGCAACCCGTAAAATTATGCTATACTATCGGACATGAAAACATGGCTTGCATTTTGGTCGGGTATCTTTAAAAACAATCCGACGTTCCGGCTTGTGTTGGGGCTTTGCCCCACGCTTGCCGTTACGACATCGCTTGAAAACGCCTTGGGCATGGGCCTTGCGGCCTCGTTCGTGCTCATTTGCTCGAACGCTCTCGTTTCCGCTCTGCGCAAGGTCATCCCCGATGCCGTCCATATTCCGTGCTACATCGTGATCGTGGCGGCGTTCGTGACGATGATCAATTTGCTCATGCGGGCGTTCCTGCCGACGCTTTCCGAATCGCTTGGCATCTTCATTCCGCTCATCGTGGTGAACTGCATCATCCTCGGCCGCGCCGAGGCGTTCGCCTGCAAGAACGGCGTGATCGATTCGCTTGCGGATGGTTTGGGCACGGGCATCGGCTTTACGCTTGCCCTCGCGTTCATCGCCGCGGTGCGCGAGATCGTGGGGGCGGGCTCGCTCACGATCTGGGGCGACCTTGCAATCAAGAACATCCACTCGAATACGCTCGTTCTTGCGATTCTCCCGGCGGGCGGCTTCATCACGTTGGGGCTTCTCCTCGCGCTCATCAACCACCTGGGTGCCGTGGCGGCGCGGCGGAAGGGGGCGCCGCTCCCATCTCCGATCCAGCTTGACTGCCGTCACTGCACGATGTGCCCGAATGGGAAGTAATGGATTTCACGGCCGTTGAGGGGATGAGTGTATGAAATGCCCGAAATGCGGCAATGACGACGACAAGGTGCTCGATTCGCGCGCGTCGAAGGAAGGCGCGGTGATCCGGCGCCGGCGCGAGTGTTTGAAGTGCGGCTATCGGTTTACGACGCACGAGGAAATCGACCGCGACGATTTGTTTGTGGTCAAGCGTGATGGCCGGCGTGAGCGTTTTCAGCGCGAGAAGCTCGAGAAATCCGTTCGCATCGCCTGCCAGAAGCGTCCGATCGCCGAAGCGAAGGTGCAGGACCTCATCGGCAGCGTGGTGGCGGCCCTGGAGGGCGAGGAAGTGCCGGCGGATACGATCGGGCATCTCGTGATGGAGCGCCTCCACGAGCTCGATGAAGTCGCGTACATCCGTTTTGCGTCGGTGTATCGGCGCTTTACCGATGTGAACCAATTCCTCAGTGCGATTACGGAGATGGTAAAGAAATGAAAAAGGTAGTGTTGGCCCTGAGCCTGGCGTTCGTCGCCGGATTCGTTTTCGCCGAAGAGGAGACGGACGCCGATTTCGTCCTCACCTCTCCCTACATGGGCGTTTCGGGCGGAATGCTCCTGCCGGGAAACGGCAACTCCCTCTCGCGGGCGGCCGAGGTTTCGGCGCGCGTGGGGTGCTACTTCTGGAGCGACTTCGCGGCCATTGAACTGGAAGGGATGTGCGCGCCGAATGTTGCCACGCACCCTGGCAACGAAGCGCTTTCGGGCGTGGCGGCGCGCGTTCTCTTCCATCTGCGCGGTATCGACGAGTTCGATAAGCTCTTCGGCTGCGAGCGGTTCGATCCGTACGTGTCGATCGCGGATGTGGCGCGCTTCGGCGCCCGCCACGTCTTTGCCGATCGGTCGCACCGCACGGCGCTCGGGCGCGCCGTGGGCGTGGGCGCGCTCTATCATCTGACGGATCATCTCGCGCTGCGGTTCGACGCGCAGGCGATGCTCGCGATCGATTCGCCCTGCGGGATGCTCTACTCCGTGGGCCTCGGCCTCCAGTGGACGTTCGGGGGTGTGGGCGAATGAAGACGATCGAGCGCTATGTGTTCGGGGCGTTCCTTTCCTCTTTCGTGTTGGCTTTCCTCGTTTTGTCGTTCGTCCTCACAATCGGTTTGATGGTTCAGATCGTCGGCTACATGCTTCAGGGCGTGCCCGTGGGGCTTGTGGGGCGTTTCGCGCTTGTGAGCTTTCCCGAAACGATGCAATGGACGATCCCGCTCGGGCTGCTCGTAGCGAGCATTCTCGTATTTTCGCGTCTTTCGGCCGATAGTGAAATCGCCGCCATGCGTGCCTGCGGCGTGAATCTCCTTACGATCATGCGCTGGCCGCTCCTCTTTGCGGCCCTCTGCACGTTTCTCGGGCTTTTCATCAACAACGAGATCGTGCCGCGCGGGCATGAAGTGCGGCGCGACCTCGCCAAGCGCCTCTCCGTGGGCGCGGGCCTCGAACTGCTTGAGCCTGGCCGGATGATCGACGACTTCCCGAAGGTGAAGATCTACTTCGAGGAGAAGGAAGGCAACTGGCTCAAGGACCTCATCGTGCTCGACTTCACGAACCCGAAGATCGACCGCATGGTCACCGCCTCGAAGGCGCTCGTGACGAGCGAAGGCCGTGACGTCGTCTTGGACCTCCACGGCATGACGGTGGATCCGATCGACGAGGACAACCCCGGCATGGCGCGCGCCGCGCGCCTCCAGTACCGCGTGAAGGATGCGCTCAAGGACGGCACCTACAAGCGGCGCGAAAAGGATTTTCGGTTCTTTGAAATGACCGACGCGATCGACAAGGCCCGCTATGATGTGAAGCATCCTGCCGAAGCGGCGGCGCGTAAGGCGAGGGAAGGGCGCGAGGCGGGGTCGGCCGAAAAGGAATTGAAGCTCCTCAAGAAGTCGCTTCGCCGCCACTTGAGCAATTTGCGCACCGAGTTCCAGAAGCGCTGGGTGTTCGCCTTCGCCTCAATCTGTTTCGTGTTGATCGGCGTGCCGCTCGGCATCCGCGCGCAGCGGCGCGAGTCCACGGTGGGCATGGCGATTTCGCTGGCGACGGCGCTCTGCTACTATCTTGTTGTGATTTTGATGACGAGCATGGCCAAAAACGACGCGGTGCAGCCCTATGTCCTCATCTGGCTGCCGGTTCTCGCCTGTTTCGGCCTTGCCGGCTATTTGATCCCGAAGAACCTCTAGAAGGAGAATGTGAAATGTCCGTAACCATCCATCCGACGGCTCTTGTCGATAAAAACGCCCAGCTCGGCGACGGCGTTGAAATCGGCCCCTACGCGAGCGTGGGCCCCGATGTGAAGATCGGCGCGCGCACGGTGGTGCAGCAGGGCGCGATTCTGCGCGGGCACTCCACGATCGGCGAAGACTGCCAGATCTTCCCCTACGCCTGCATCGGCATGAAGACGCAGGACCTCAAATACCAGGAAGGCAGCGTCTCGTTCGTCGAAATCGGCAACCGCACGGTGATTCGCGAGTTCGCGACGGTGCACCTCGGCACGGCGGACGGCGAGAAGACGATCATCGGCAACGACGTGCTGTTCATGGCCTACTGCCACGCGGCGCATGGCGTGATCCTCGGCGACCATGTGATCTGCTCCAACTCGGTGCAGCTTGCGGGCGATGTGCATATCAAGGACTGGGCGATCGTGGGCGGCTGCGCCGCCGCGCACCAGTTCTGCAACATCGGCCGCCACGCGATGGTGGGCGGCATGTCGAAGGTGCGGCAGGATTTCCCGCCGTTCATGCTCGGCGACATGGTGGAAGGTTCGCTCAAGGTGATCGGCCCGAACGTGGTGGGCCTTCGCCGGCGCGGCTTCACGAACGAGGTCATCGCCGCGCTGAAGGAGGCCTTCCGCTTCATCTACCATAGCGGGCTCAACCGTTCCCAGGCGCTCGACCGCGTGGAGAACGACATCGAGCCGATCGCCGAAATCAAGGAGCTGGTGGCGTTCTACCGCACGTCCACGCGCGGCGTGTGCTAAGCGCAGATTCCAAGACAACACGAAAAGAGAGAGACATGAAGAAACTGATGATGTGTGCGGTGGCGCTTGTCGCCGGCGTGGCCCTCGCGGGCGATTATCCGTTCCGCCCGGCGGACATGACGAACGTGGCGATTCGCGCGGGTTTCTGGCTGCCGCGCTTCGAGACGAACCGTCTCGTGACCGTGTGGGCCGATTTCCGCAAGAGCGAGGAGACGGGCCGGATCGACAATTTCATTTCCGCCGGCAAGCGCCAGTGGGGTACGTTCAGCGGCATCCCGTTCAACGATTCCGACGTCTACAAGATCATCGAAGGCGCGGCCTACACGCTCTCCACGCATCCCGATAAGAAGCTCGAGAAGTACATCGACGACCTGATCGCCCACATCGCCAAGGCCCAGGAACTCGACGGCTACCTCTACACGGCGCGCACGCTCGGCTTCAACTACGGCACCAAGAACGGTCACACGAATTTCGGCATGATGGGCCCCACGCGCTGGAGCAACTGCGCCTCGGGCCACGAGCTCTACAACGTCGGCCACATGTACGAAGCGGCCGTCGCCTACTGGGAAGTGACCGGCAAGCGCACGCTCCTCGACGTTGCCATCAAGAATGCCGACCTTGTCGATCGCACGTTCGGCCCCGCTCCCACGCAGCTCAAGTTCGTGCCCGGCCATGAGGAAATCGAACTTGCCCTCTGCAAGCTCTACCGGGCGACGGGCGAAGAGCGCTACCTCAAGCTCGCCAAGCACTTCCTCGACCAGCGCGGCGCCGAACATTCCGGCATGACCTCGCAGATCTTCGAGCAGTCGGGCAAGCTCACGAAGGGCGACGAGATGATGGCGCGCGGCAACTACAACCAGAACCACGTGCCGGTGGTCGCGCAGCGCGAGGCCGTGGGCCACGCCGTGCGCGCGGGCTACCTCTATTGCGGCATGGCGGATGTCGCCGCGCTCATGGGCACCGAATCCTACGTGAAGGCGATCGATGCGATCTGGGAGAACGTGGTCACGAAGAAGCTCCACCTGAACGGGTCGATCGGTGCGCGCCACAGGGGCGAGGCCTTCGGCGCGAACTACGAGCTGCCGAACGAGAGCGCCTATCTGGAAACCTGCGCGGGCATCGCGAACGCCCTTTGGAACCAGCGCATGTTCCTTTTGCATGGCGAGGCGAAGTACATCGATGTGCTCGAGCGCGTCCTTTACAACGGCTTCCTGAGCGGCATCTCGATCGGCGGAGACGAGTTCTTCTATCCGAACCCGCTCGCTTCCGCCGGCGGCTACAAGCGCTCGAAGTGGTTCGGCTGCTCCTGCTGCCCGGTGAACGTGGTGCGCTTCATCCCGCAGGTGGCGCAGTTCGCCTACGCAACGCGCGGAGACGCGCTTTACGCGAACCTTTTCGTGGCGAGCGACGCGACGCTGAAGCTCGCCTGCGGCGAGGTGAAGATCGCCCAGCAGACGGCCTATCCGTGGGAAGGCGCAACGCGCCTCACCGTGACGCCCCCCGCCGCGGGCGCGCGCTTCGCGCTCCATGTGCGTATCCCGGGCTGGTGCGTGGGCCGCCCCGTGCCGAGCGACCTCTACACGCAGGTCGTACCCGGTACGCTTGCCGACTTCACCGTGAAGGTGAACGGCGAGGCGTTCGCCGTCGCGCCCGAGAAGGGCTACTGCGTGATCAACCGCGCCTGGAAGGCGGGCGACGTGGTGGATGTCGCGATGAATATGCCGGTGCGGCGCATCAAGGCACATGACGCCGTGGTGAACGACCGCGGCCGCCTCGCCGTCGAACGCGGCCCGATCGTCTATTGCGCGGAAGGCGTGGATAACGGCGGGCACGTGCTCGATCGCACGCTTGAGGCGAACGCGACCTTCACGCTCACCGCCTGCGCGATTCTCGATCAGGTGTATCCGGCTCTCAAAACGGAGTCGAAGAAGGTTCTGCGCGGTCTCACGAAGGTCAGCGTTGAAAAGGCGCCGTTTACGCTCGTGCCGTATTTCGCCTGGTGCCATCGCGGCGCGGGCGAGATGCAGACGTGGTTCCCGATTTCGCCCGATCCGGCGGCCGCTCCGAAGGGCTACAGGACGACGGCCTCGCACGCCTGGGACGGTTCCTCCGATTCGACGGCGGCCGCGAGCGACGGCCTCCTCCCGAAGAATTCCGACGACGGTTCGATTCCGCGCCTCACCTTCTGGAACCATCTCGGCACGCAGGAATGGGTGACCTACCACTTCCCCGCGGTCGAGGAGATTTCCTCGACTGCGGTCTACTGGTATGACGACACCGGCCACGGCCACTGCCGCGTGCCGGCGGCCTGGTGGATCGAATACCGCGAGAACGAAGCCGCCGCGTGGCAGAAGGTCGAAGGGGCCTATCCCGTTGCGATCAACCGCTTCTGCACCTTCCAGTTCCCGCAGAAGATCCGCGCGAAGGAAATCCGTCTCGGCGTCAAGCTCCAGAAGGAATGGTCCAGCGGCATTCTCGAGTGGCAGGTGAAGTAAAAGAGATGTTGAAATGAAAACGATCGCCGAAGAGATTTTAGACCTGAAACGCGCGCGCCGCGCCGTCATTCTCGCGCACAACTACTGCCGCCCCGAGGTGCAGGATGTTGCGGACTATACGGGCGATTCGCTCGAGCTCGCGCGCCGCGCCACCCAGGTGGACGCGGAGGTGATCGTTTTCTGCGGCGTCTACTTCATGGCCGAAACGGCCGCCATTCTCAACCCGAAGAAGACGGTGCTCATTCCCGATGCCTCCGCCGGGTGCGCAATGGCCGATATGATTACGGGCGCCGACCTGCGCGACCTGAAGGCCAGGCATCCCGGCGCCGCGGTCGTGTGCTATGTGAATTCCACGGCCGAGGTCAAGGCCGAGTGCGAGATCTGCGTCACGTCCGGCAATGCCGAAAAGGTGATGGCGACGTTCCCGAAGGAACGCGAAATCCTCTTCGTGCCCGACCAGCACCTCGGGGGCCACATCGCACGCAAGCTCGGCACGAGCTATGTTCTGTGGCAGGGGTTCTGCCCCGTTCATGCGGCGCTGACGGTAGAGGCGATCCAGGCGGCGCGCGCGGCGCATCCGAAAGCTCCCGTTCTCGTTCATCCCGAGTGCGCGAAGGCGGTGCGCGACGCGGCAGACGAATGCCTTTCGACGGGCGGCATGTGCGCCTACGCGAAAAGGAGCGCGGCAAAGGAAATCATCGTGGGTACCGAATCCGGCATTCTCCATCGCCTCCAGAAGGAGAACCCCGATAAGACCTTCTATCCGGCCGCCGCCCTCACATGCCCCGACATGAAGAAGGCGACGCTCGAAAGCGTGCGCGATTGCCTCCGCGACCTCGCCCCCGCAGTAACGGTTCCTCCCGAAATCGCCACGCGGGCCAAACGCGCAATCGACGCCATGCTCGCGTTGTGAAATCAGGTAGCATTCCAGGCGTGACGAGACGAAGCCGATAAAACGATGAAACAACTTCTTTTAACAAGCAGACATTCAACCTTGCCTTATTCAAGGCGGGGTGAAGGGTGTCACGTCATCCGACCTTGGGAGGTTTGCAATCAAATGTGTGGATGAACTTCTGAAGAATGTTCATATTGCCCTCACACGCTACAGGAAAGTGGTGGGAATTTTATACAATGGAGAGGATGTCGTCGTCTATAGAAACACTGAACATGCCAATGCGGTAGCAGAACTCCAAAATAAGAGATACTATCTTCAGCTGTTTGATCTGAATCATATCGACAAACAGAAGATATACAGTCTCACTAAACGTATTAATGATAATCTGCATTTCAATTTCAAGGTTAACAACTTGAAGCATCGCATGATCTTCACAGCCTGTGCCTTGGTGGCCGAGCGATTCGGGGCAAACTTGTGCCAGATGCAGAATGCGGGTTGGGAAACATTCCATACCCATATTCATTCAACTCTTGCCAAATCATTCTCGGATGTTGCGAGGAGAAACGATAAGCTCAACTTGCTTTTGGAGGTGTTCGCCCAAATCAAGACGTACTTCACAGAACAAAAATTTATCAACGACTTCATCGAATGTATTGTTCAGATTTCGGATTCCGTAAATTCGGATTATTGGAACGGTGAAGACGTGATGGCGATATTCTTTAACGAGTTTAACCGATATAGGGGCAAATCGGAACATGGTCAGGTGTTCACATCCGACCATATCACCTCTTTCATGTATCGCCTTATTGGCGTGAACAAAGATGATGTGGTTTTGGATGCTGCCTGTGGGTCAGGTGCGTTTCTTGTCAAGGCGATGTGCAATATGATAAAGGAGGCGGGAGGCCCGACAACTGATAAGGCGAAGGATATTAAGAATGGTCAACTTTACGGTATAGAGAACGACCAAGAGATTTACGCCCTTGCTTGTGCGAATATGTTGATCCACAAGGATGGAAAAACAAATTTGGCGTTTCTTGACAGTCGTCATGGTGATGCCGCCCGATGGATACGCTCGAAGAAGGTCACGAAAGTCTTGATGAATCCACCCTTTGAACGAAAATACGGCTGCATTGATATAGTCCGTAATGTCCTTGACAATGTGACGCCTCATGCTATTTGTGCTTTTATCATGCCGGATAAGAAGCTTGACAAGGAGAATTGGCGTCGGAAACTACTGAGGCACCATACGCTGTTAAAAATTATCAAGTTGCCGGAAAAGGTTTTTTGTGCAGGCGTGACGACTTCAATTTATGTGTTTGAGGCTGGAGTCCCTCATGGAGACAGGCAGGTGTTTGCATGTTTTATGGACAACGATGGCCTTGAAACTGTTAAAAACCAAGGACGGCAGGACGTCCGTGGGGTGTGGCAGGGAATTGAAGATCGATGGATAGAAGTGGTACACAAGCAGACTGGAGACGAGAGCATCCAATGGCTCGTACCTGAAGAACATCTGAGTTGGCAGGCGCCAGTCAAACCATTTGAAATTCATGAAGAAGACTTCATGCGAACGGTGATGGACTACAGAATGTTCAAAAGAGGAATAGACAGGAAGCGGTTTATGTCGACTTTGGCGGAAAAAGTAGCCTATTCACATGACATGATGGTTGTGAAGGATTTGTTTGGTGAAAATATAAAACGTGGTAGCTGTTGGTCAGACGAGAATGATAAAGTTAGAATAACAGATGTAGTTTGGAGGGAATTTCGAATCGGAGACTTGTTTGACATTGTCAAAGGGAAAACGTCTGACAAAGGCTGCTATGCGGGATGGTGACATCTCGTTCGTCGGGGCGAGCGCGTTGAACAATGGAATTACCAGATATATCCAGAACGACAAACATCTTCATCAGGGAAATACGATAACGGTTTCGTATAATGGATCTGTAGGGGAGTCGTTTTATCAAGACACGGCATATTGGGCGTCAGACGATGTGAATGTCCTCGTTCCGAAGTTTGAAATGACGCGACATGTAGCCATGTTCATAGCATCGTCGATTCGTATTGTAGGTAAGCGCTATGAGTTCATAGACAAGTGGGTTAAGAACATGATGGAACGTGATAAAATTCAACTTCCAGCCAAAGGAGATGGACCTGATTGGGGTTTTATGGAATCCTATATGGTACGACTTGAAAACATCGCCGAGCAACGACCGGAAATTCTCGCGAGGCAATACGATGCGATTGAAAAGTAGTTCGGGCGTGGTTATGCTTGTGGATTCTTGTTTACAAGGAGAAGCGGATTATGTACAATACCTGTGACATGAAAAAGGTGACGATGGGATGTTTGTCTTTTCTGAGTGTGCTGCCCGTATGGGCGGCGCAGCCGGTGGCGCTGTCTCTGCCGCCTGTTATGCATGCCGACACGGAGGTCGTGGCGAACGTGTCGTTCACGGCGGGTTCTCGAATTACGGGAAGTTTTTTTGTTGAGCTCTCGTGTCTCGCGACGCCCACGAATAACGTGGAAGCGGCGTTCGGTGTTGATTCGGATGGAGATGGTGTGTTGTCTCTTGAAGAGGCGGAACTGCGAATCGGCTGGAATTGCGGTGCGTGGTTTGTGCGCGCTGGAGCTGATGCGGCGCGAATCACGTTTGTACCGAGTTCGACGAACGTGGTGAAGTCGCTTACATGGTCGATGCGGTTTGATCGTACTTCGCGCCCTACGGGACTCTCTCTGACGGCGGATGACGAACAGGCGTTTCCGTCCTTGGTGGATGTGCAGAACATCCCGTACAATCCGGCATGGAATCTCGTGCGGCTGACGGGACGTGGACTTGACGTGCAGGACGAAATGTTTCGTGTGCAGATTCAATCCGAGGGTTTCTCCATTTTCATGAGATGACTGCCATGATTGAGTCTATTCATTGGTTGTTGCCTCGGGCGGTTGCGGTCTCGACCACGGCGTTGTTGGCTTGGATTATAATAGCTCTTGTTTGTGACAAGTCCCGCAATTGCAAGGGATACTGCTTCGGGAAGGCTGTATTGCCGCTCTCGAAAGTGTCGCCCGTTGGGGCGATGATCTTGATAACTTTTCTCGCTGTTGCGGTGGTGAAGGGCGGTGGTAAGACAAACGGCACCGAGCAGGCGGGAAGCGACCTTTCCGAAACGAACGTCGCAGAACAGGTCGAAGGAGATGGGACGACGAATGATGTTTCACAACTGTACGCGACGCGCTTGGGCGTGTTCGGACTTGATGGAATACGCCCCTTCGGAAGTGCGGCGCAGCCGTGGAATGGTGTGACGGAATCCGATGTTTTGAACGGGTGGGTGGCCGAACATGAGATTGATTCATGCACCATCGTGCCTCCGCCCGGCGGCACGGTGACAAATCTGGATTGGTGGGCGCGCGGGGCGCACGACGACGACTTCCGCATTCCTGTTTTCGGATGGACGACATGTCTGCCGTTCGGTACGCTTGACGGCGTGACCGTCCTTTCGCGTGGTGAATTCCGTCCGCGTTTGTTGGAGCCCTACTATCCGCGCCCGTTCCCCGAGACCGACCTTTCGTTGGTTCCTCTCGCGAAGTGGGGAGGATGTGTGGCAGAATCGTTGTTCTGGCATGCGGTGTCGCCGAGTAATTCGTTGATTCTCACGTGGCAGAATGCGGCGTATGGGCGGGACGCGAACTGCCCGACGAATTTTCAAGCTGAACTTTTCCCCGATGGACGATTCGACTATCGCTATCAGGATCGGACGGTCAGCTACGTGCCAGTCTACTCGTTCGATTGGGACGGCGACGGGCTCGAGAACTCGGTCGACCCCGAACCGCTCGTTGCGGGACCCGATGCCCACGGTACGAACGCCGAATGGTATAACCGCGTGTGCGGGAATGTCTTTTCGGCAACCGAGGGGGCAGATGGAATGGAACTAGCCCCGCGAGCGAGCGACGTCAACACCAACGCCTACTACTTCGTCGACGTCGTCGCCGAGCGCGGCCCCGCGCCGATCCGTTTCCTTGCGGACGGCGAATCGCGTCTTGGCAATCCCGTTGTCATCGCACGTGCTGGAGAGACGAACCACGTGCCGCTTCTCATCGGCGCGACTTATTCGGTCACGTCTGACGTGCCGTTTACGGTGGTCGCGCCGCTGGCGGCGAATGTCGTGCTTACGTCTTTCGACGGAAAGGCGCAGTGCATCCGATGGCCCGTCCTGATTTCCTTCCTCACGGGCGACGACGGATCGCTGACTCCCTATCTCTCGGACGAGTTGCAGTCGTGCTTGAACGGTTCGTTCTCGTGGTCGGGCGGATGCTGCGTTTCCATCACGGGCGATACGCTCGACTACGCTTGCCATTCGTGCGGATGCGGCGGCTGCTCGGCGATTGCGGCCTACAGGTATGAACGCTACTCGCTGCTCCAGCCGGCGGTTACGTGCGGCTGCGATCATGAGAGCGGAGGACCGACTCAGACGCCGTTTGTCGTGTCGCCTTCGGGGGCGAGCCTCGCGGCGGGATTCGACAGGAAGTTCGTTGTAATCTCTGATGGCGGAACAAACGGACCTGTCCATTCGACACGGACGGTTCTCACGCTTGCCGTGTGGGGCGGCGCGAACGGCGGAACGTTGAAACTCGAGCCGATCAATTTCGGCAGGGTCACAGCCGTCGATGGCGCGTTGCCCACGCCCGGGTTCCGTCCAATCGCGCCAAACGGCACATGGTCGCTCGTCGTGACGAACGAGGGCAGCGTGGCGAGCGAGTTGTTGGACGACGTGCGTCTTCGCGCGACGTTCGAGGAGAATGGTACGGGGACGCGGCTCATCCGCAATACGCGTTTGACGGTCTGCGAATTCGCCGTGGCGGGAATCAAGTTCAACAACGACGCGCGGGCCTACACGAATGACGCGATCAACATCCGTCTCGACGGAAGTCCGAACGGCGTCTACCACATGGACGATGGTGAATGGTGCGGCGGCGGGGCGACGAACTGCCCAGCCTGCTACGTGGGCGGTACGCGTCCGGTGGTCGAGGTGCGTTTCCAGGTGAAACCGCCCGATCTGTCGCAGGCGTCTTTGGGTGCGAGGGCGAGTGAGGGGAACTTCCCGCTTGGCGATGTGATGACGAATGACGTTCGATTCGCGAATGGCGATTCCGGCTGGGTAAGATTTAGGGCTTGCGATGGAACAAATACAGTTCCCATGCGTGTCGATCTCGCGACGTCGAAATGGAACTGGCATGTCGATCGCGTGCAAGCAGATTCGCTCAATGAACCTTTTGATTTTTCTGCAACAGGTCCTCACAAGGTCTATACGGTTTTAGAACATCCAATGCATCCTTGGGAAAGGGCTCATTCAAATCGTCAATGTGCGTGGTCTTATGCATTGGAATTTGCTTGTTTGAAAGCAAAAAATGCCGGTTCGTCTCATGAGGTTATGAGTTCTATAACGTCCAACTTGTTTTTTAAAATGAATTTTACCTATGATACAACAAATGGTGCAGCGTCTTATTTTAAAGGGACGTTGTTTGAGGCGACAAAATATATTATGCAGAGTAATTTGTTCGTGAATTGTTACGATCAGGCCTATGCCGTGGAAACATTTGCGAATTTGCTGGGTGTAAATTCTAGAGTCGTATATCGAGAATGGTTTGGATTTATCAATACAACTAATTTGATCGGGGTTGGATTGTGTAACAATCCATTTTATAATTCTCCTTATAACCTTGGGAGTAACACATGGAGGCGAATTACGACAAATGGGGTACCCCATTTTCATAAAATACCGCTTTCGTGCGTCCCCATCTGTTCTTGCGATACTGTAGCGCGTACTTCATTCGGAAATCATATGTACGTACTCCACGGTGGATTGATTTTTGATGCTTGTACTGGCCCGATTCTTGGTACATATAATCACAATGAATATCTATCGGCGATAATGGATTGCTCAACAGATGATGAGTTGTGGATGAGTTTCTTTTCTGTTGCAAGCCCTGGTGTTTTGGGGTATGAACCCCAGAAATTTATGTTGCGATAAAGATGGTGAGGAGTATAAAGATGAAACCTAGCGGAGAAGGAATTGCGTTTGGATTGATGTTTATGGCATGCTTGGGGGGTGTTTGTGCTCAACTCCCTGTGAGCGAATCGTCTGGAGTTTCTGGTCCAAGGCTTAATAGAGTTAGAACTCTTATGGCTGAGTTGCACATAGCGGATACGGGTACTGATGCGACATGTTTAAGTTGGTCTTTCCCAAAGTATATTATGATGAAAGGTCATCGTTTAGCAGTCGTGGGGGATGCCGAATGGGGAGACTATTCGGTTTATTCTGGAACGGATTCTCGACAAATCATTGGAACTGGTCGTGTTTTACGAATGTCGAATCCGCGTTTGGCGCGTGAGGCCGGAATCGGTATGATTTCTATGAATAATCTTCCTCTTCAAGATTTGGCTTCTCAAGTGTCGGTTTCAGTATTGGGGACCCAGACCAACCTCTTGTATGTTTCTCATGCTTCCAATATGGCATCTGGGACAGTTCTGATTTACAAAAATCTTTGTGTGTCAATTTCGGCTGTGTCCAATAAACTCGCCATTGCATCCACAGTATTGAATGCTGGACTACAAGAAAAAGATCGAATCCGGTTGCCAGTTCAATAGTTGATGTTGTCGGATACATCCTGTACGGCCGATCAAGGGCGTTGGCCCCGTCAGATTATTGGAACTTGCGGCAGCGTTAGAGTTGAGCCATCGTCGGTATCACCGCGCAACGGCTGTTGATCTTGCACGGATTTCACTTCGTTCGTCTTCGGCGGCGTTTGATCTCTTCCAGCGTGTTGTCGCCCGGCATCCTGAACAGGAGAACTTCTTCGTTCTTCCGATGGATGCGGGATTTCATCCACTTTGCGAACCGATTGCCGTGACGAAAGGCGGGGTGCCCGCTGTCGCCGTTCATCCGCGAGAGGTATTTTGCGAGGCAATTCGTTGGCGGGCCCATGCGGTCATCGTCGCCCATAACCACCCCAGCGGTGACGCGACACCGAGCGAACAGGATGTCGACCTCACACGCAAGTTGATCGAAGCGGCAAAGATCGTCCGTATCCCGATACTCGACCATCTTGTGATCGCGACGGGCGGTTTCAGTTCCATCCGAAGCATGGCGGTTCTGGCGTTCGCTTAGGGGATGCGGAAGATTCGTTTGCCGCACGAGGAACAAATTGAGTATAATCATTAGCATCCCATAGGCGCAAAATCGCTTGGGTCTAAACGCCTGAATCGGCGTATAGGCTCATCGTTTTTGAGCCTATGGGATGGTGTTTTTGGGGAGGTTTTCTGAAAAATGCTGCCGGGCGTCGAAAATCCTCAGGTTTTGGCGCGCTGCCATCCCATCGGGGACATTGTGAAAGGCAGGAAACCCTGCAAATACAGGGGTTTTGGCCTGGGCTCGCCCGATTCCCATCCACCTGCCGTCCCATACATTTCGAGGAGATGGACGACGTTGCGACGCACCCACACGGCCGCGCGGACGACGCCC
>JAZLJP010000002.1:0-26065 GCA_045617985.1 Kiritimatiellia bacterium | reverse complement strand
AGCCCGCTTGGCCTCCGACTCCGACGACGGCCGCTACGACGGCTGCCACAACGGCGACGACCACGGCGGCGACCCAGACCGCAGCCGAGATCGCCCAGGCCGCCGCGCGGACAGCGGTGAGGGCGGCGGTCAAGAGCTGCATCCAGAATGCATTGTCGCTGGGCCTTTCCACAACGATGCAGGTGGCGCAGGACGACGTGCAGAAAATGACCAGATCGTTCGCCGGTTTTCTGAAGAGCGAACTAGGATTGTCGAAGGCGAAATCCGAGATGTGGGCGCAGATCATCATCGGTATCGGCACGACGGCGCTTTCGTTCGGCTTGGGGGTGTTCGGGGCGAAAAATGCGGCCACGGCGTCGGCAAGCGCCGTCAAGGCCGGCAACCAGGCTGCGAGCGTGGGAGCGACGACCACCCAGACGTTGGCGAAGACCGTTGCCGAGAAGGTCACGCAGTTTTCGTCGTCCCGATTCGGAAAGGCAATAATGATTTCCGCGAGCGTCGGCATGACGGGCGGATCGGCTACTGGGCAGTACCTTGCAATCAAAGCGCAGTATAAGGCGGGCATGACCCAGGCGGAGACGATGGACATCGAGAACGCGCTCAAGCTCATCGAGCAGATGATTACCGAAACGCAGGAGGAACTTGAACAGATTCTGGAACAGGAGCAGGCGCTCATGGCGAAGATGTTTGCGATCATCAATTCGGAGATGGAAACCGAAGACGAGATTTCGAAGAATCTCGGCAACATGGCTTGAATAGAGGAGGCATCATCATGGGAATCAACGGTATCGGCAATCCTTTCAACCAGCCCGGAGTCTATGGTACGGAGGGGGTAGGGCCCTCGAAGACTTTGGAGCGGGTGGCTCGCGAAGATCGCCAGCAGGGTGACATGACCGTGACGGAAGCGCGGGCCCGTGTGTCTTTCGCGGTGGCGACGCCGCAATTGGCGGACGCCATGAACCTCACGCCCGACGAACGGCAGGCCTACCTCCAGTCGGTCGAGGAGAAGGCCGCGAGCGCCAGCCTGAACCTCGGCGACAAGTCGGTGATGCTCGACATCTACGCCGTCATGGAATTGATCCGCGAGATGGGCCAGAAGCTCCGCAACACGATGCGCGCAATGCGCCAAGACCTGAACCAGGCCATCCAAAAAAATCTCAAGAAACAGGCGGAGATGCAGCGCGATGCGGCCAAGTTCCAGATGATTGGCGGTGCCGTCGTCGGCGGGTTGCAGACCGGGTTGTCTCTCTATGGCACGGCCAAGCAGATCGGTAGCCTCAACGCGCAGAGCGAAGTCGGCAAGAAACTGGGGGCGGACGTGGTGTCGGACCAGCTGGAAATGGCGAAGGCCGGCGGCCGGGAGGATCTCTCCCTGAATCAGCTCAACAAAATCAAGAAGGATGCTCCTCCGGGAGTCGACCCCAACAAATCCCTGCTCAAGTCGAGCGAAGTACGGGATAAAGCCCAGCTTGCCCTGGATGATATTTCCAGGCTGAAGGAGGATGTCGGCGAACTCGAGGCCGCGAAGGGGACTTTGGAAGATGAAGTCGCCAAGGGGACGCTTTCCGAGGCGGATTTGAAGTCTCACACGGATACGATTTCCAAATTGAGCGACAATTCTGAGACCAAATGCAATGAGCTGGACCAGGCGGTCAAAGCGTATAACGAGCTGTTGGGGGGCGACTCGGCGCAGACGGACAAGTTCAAGGATACCATTGCCGCCGACCGCAAGGAACTGGCCGATGCGATTGAGAGTCGAGATGAAGTCGTGAGTCGGCACGAGCAGGAACGGGAGGACTTGGCCTTTTCCGAGGGGCTGTTTGGGGACGAGAACGCAAGCAAGGAATTAACGGAGAGGCAGGCGACCGAGTTGTCTGCGGCACAGGACAAGGTGAAAGTGGCCCGTGAAAAGCTGGTCAATGACTACAAAAACGAATCGGTTGTCGCAACTCCCGAGACGGCCGAGGGACAGGCACGGATGCACAAGGCGATGCTGTCGGAAGTCGGTGAATACAAGAAGAAGTTCGAGAGTGCGTTGGACCGGTTCAACAACGAAAAACGTATCAACGGTAAGCCGAGCGCCGAAGCGAAGGTGGCGCTGGATGAAGCCAAGTACCACTACAAACTGGCGCGGGCGGAGCAGGTGTATCAGTCGTCGAGGCTCGACAAACTCCCGCCCGATGCACATCAGGAGGTCGTCAACGACCTGACGAACGAGCTGGTCGACATTAACCACAGGGTGGACGGCGACGTGAAGGCCAGCGGCGCGGAGAAGTCGGCCGCCTACGGTTCGCTCTGGCAGGGCCTGGCGAACTCGATCGGGGGAATCGGCCAGAAGGCCGTGGAGGGCTGGGGCCAGATCAAGCAGTCGCATATCACCGAGAAGCAGGCCGATGAGAAGATGCTGGAGGAGCAGCTCGATCAGGTCAAGGACATGTTCGCCCAGGACCAGGCGCTCATCCAGAAGGCGACCGAGCTCTTCCAGAGCGTAGTCTCCAAGGAGTCGCAGTCTCTGGAGGAAATCATCAATGCATTGAAGGCATAGAAAAATGTCGGCATCCATTCGTATAGATCTGGATACAACCGGAGCTGCGGTCTACGGAACGCAGCTCCGGGATTATGCCATCGACGGGGAAATGGGCAAGACCTTTTCGGAGGTCGTTGCCTTCGCCTCGTTACGGCAGTCGCACTCGATCGAAATGGCCACGGCGGCGATTTCGTCTGTGGTGCGCGCGCGGCAGCGGAAGGTCGACGACCTCGCCGAGGTACTGGCGGTCGTTTCGTCGGCCATTCCCTCGATGCCGACGGAGGGGGCTTCGGAAGACCGTTGGAGCAAAATCAGCAGCGAGGACATCGCGAACGCGAACGCGCTGCTCGCGAAGTATGGAATTGCCAAGATGGTGACGAACGGGAGCGGCCAGATCAATTACGAAACGGCCTACCAGACGCAGAACGACATCCAGCTAAAAGTGGACAACGAGAGCAACGATCTCCAGCAGAATCTTACTTCGCTGCAGTCGCTGGTCTCCAAACGCGACAATGCGTTCTCGACGGCGAACAAGGTGATTCAAAAGGGCAATGCGACGGCGCGCGCGACGATCAATGCGTTCGGCGCCTAAAAAGGAGCGGAAATGGAAGGTATAGAACGTGTCGCGGTCGCCGAAGAGCGGCTTGGGGAGATGTGGGGCATCTCGGCCTACGATTACCGGCTCAACAACCAGCAGGTGGATCTTCAGGATTTGCTCGTACAGATCACCCAGCAACGGGCGACGGCGATCGAAGACGAAGTCAAGCCTCTGCAGGCGATCATCAACCGCCGTAATGCGAAACTCGAGAAATACGGGGCGGTTCTCCAGGTGCTCACCACGATCCAGGCGCAGTTCACGGAGGACAAAACCGAAGCCTCCGCAGGCATCGGATCCATCATTCCGCCTCTCGCCGACGAGGCGGAATTCTGGGGCGTCATGACTGATATCGGCTATGACAGCAACGGTTCCGGCAGTTCGATCAATCTGAGCAAGGCCGAATGCGAAGGCTATGTTTCGCGCTGCAAGAGCAGGGTGGACGAAATGAACAACGACGCGCAGCGCGACATGACGCGTTTGCAGTCCGTCGTCGACCGCCGCGACGAATCCTATTCCACCGCGACTTCGCTGATGACGGCGGTGAGCGATTCGCGCAGCACGCTCATCAAGAACCTCTAAGGAGACCGCCGCGATGAGCCAGATCGAAAGCGTGCAGGTGGGATTCAACCCCTACGGCGGCGCGGGTGCCGCGACGCAGGTCAACCTTTTCAACTACAACGGCTGCGAAGGGCTGACCCTCGGGCAGCTCATGAGCGCGGTCTGCGTGCGCGTGGGCGTGGCGCTGGAGACCGAGAGCGTGAACAAGATGAACGTTCTCACCGGAACGACCCGCCGCCTGCGCGCGCTCGCGGAGACGCTCGACGGGGTGGTGAACGGCACGTTGAACTACGACTCGCCTCTCGCCAGCGAAGGCTACGAGGGCATGACGGTGCGGGACTTCCTCACCGGCGTAATGGACTACACCATCGCGGAGGCGGGGAAATCTTCCGATGCCGCGCTCCCCGCGTCGCTGGACAACGTGACGGATCGCATGACCTTCTACGAGCGGGTGAAGGGGAAGATCGATTCGGATACTTCGACTTCGCAGAAGGACATGATCGACCTGCAAACCTACATCTCGCGGCGCGACGTCGCCTACTCGACGGCCACGAGCGGCGTCCGTACCCTGGGCGCGACGCTCCAGGGCACGGCAGCCAATTTCTGACGGCAGTTTTTTGAAAGGATGATGAAAATGGATTTCACGACAGATGCAGTGCGCTTGAGCCTTCGCAACGCCGAGACCGGCAAGCCGCTCGAGGCGAATGTCTACAATGTGCAGTTCGACGACGGTACCTCGCGGGTGATGTCGATCGGCCAGCTCGTGATGGCCATCTGCCTCGCGCGCGCCACCGAGATGGAGGGCAAGGTGGTCGACATCATGGAGGGAATGGCCGTCACCACCGCCAACATCGAAGCGCTCGCCGACGTCGAGGCGAAGATCATCGACCAGAACACGGCCAACCTCACGAAAATCACCGGCAACTGGACGGTGGTCAATGCCGACGGCGCGAACGTCTTGTGCACCACTGCCGAGGACGTATTGGCTGCGCTGGACGTGAATCTCGGCAACACGGTCGACACGATCATCGACAACATCGAGACCCAGCTCGACACGATGAACACCACGTCGCAGGAGCAGATGATCACCTTGCAGAGCCAGACGAACAAACGCGACCAAAGCTATGAGATGATCTCCAACGTGCTTAAGAGCATGTACACGGTGATGAGCGGCATCGTCAACAATGTCTGATTCTGACAGGAAACGGACATGGTGCGGGGCCAGAGGAGATGGGAGATGAGAAGCTCGATCAGGAGATGGATGGTCGGCGCGTGTTGCGCGGGTGTTGCCGCGTGCGCATGGGCGGGAATGACCGACATGCGAACGTTCGATCCGCCGCAGCAAAAGATCATGGGCATACCCCTTTACGACACTTACGAGCTGGAAGCGGCGATCTATTGCCTCACGGCAGATCGAACGATCGACTTCTCGAAGGGAAATTCCCTTGGCCTCTCTCCCGTGTCAGTTGGGAGTTCGTGCAGTGTCATCTACATTCCCGAGGGGCGTACGCTCACGTTGAAAGGGCGGAATGGCAGCGGGAATGCTTTCGCCGGTCCTGGAATCGAAGTTAGGGAAAAGCGGTCGTTGGTGGTGTTGGGGGGCGGTACTCTGGTTTGCCAGGGAGGTGACGGCGGAGTGGGAGGTGACGGAAAAAAAGGCTCATGTAATGCCAGCGTTGGCTATAGCAACGGATATTGCGGGCATGGCGGCGCTGGCGGCGCCGGCGGTGGAGGCGCGGCACCCGGCATCGGCGGTTGGGGCGGAACGGGCGGCGCGGGCGGTCCCGAAGTGAAAACGTCAAGTACGCCGACCGAAGAGGATGTCTGGCCGGGAACGACGACGGGCGGTAATCGCGCCGGCAACAGCGGTTCCAGTGGCACGCGTGGCAACCCCTCAGGTAAGGTGTTTGTGCTCGGGCGTGTCACGGTCATCTCTACAAGCGGACTTGCAAAAGGCGGCGGCGGCGGTGGCGAAACGACTTCCGGGGATAGCGGAACCTGGTCGGATTCCTGGTTCGGCGGTGGTGGCGGCGGCGGCGGCGGCGGCGGCGGCGGGGGCGCGCCGAAAAGTGCGGTTGGGGGGGGGGGCGGCGGGGGGGGGCGGGGGGGGCGAAACGCCTCCCGGGGATAGGGGACCCTGGTCGGATCCCGGGTTCGGCGGTGGGGGCGGCGGCGGCGGCGGCGGCGGCGGCGGCGGCGCGCCGAAAAGTGCGATTGGCGGCGGCGGCGGCGGCGGCGGCGGCGGCGGTAGCGGTGCATCCGGGTCTACTTCGTGGGCAGATCCCCGTGCGGCGACTTCGGTCGATTATCGCGTCTCCGGTCACGGCGGTTCAGGGGGGTATGGCGACGATACGCCCAGAGATGGCGCAAAGGGCAAGGAAAGCGACTATTGCAAGACCAAGCACGGTGTCGTTCCCAGTGCCGGCGGCGGTGGCGGCGCCTATGGGGGTACGGGTGAGGATGGCCCGGTCTACTTGCTCAACAATGGCCGTGCCAGCATTGTCGCCGAGCTGGTGGGAAATCTCAACAAAGTCAACGAGGAGACCTGGCGCCGGAACAACTTCAAGGATCTGCCGCCCGAAGTCGTCTTCAATATGACGTTCGTCGATTCAAGTGAATCCTCCACCGTCATGCCCATTCTCTACGGCGGAACCTATCCCGTTCCGGCGATGCCGGCGGCGCGCGAGGGTTATCTGTTCAACGGCTATTACACTGAACGCAATGGGCAGGGAACGTGCTGGTACAACGCCAATCTGGATTTCATGTTGGACGACAATCTGGTCGATACGCCTGCCGATGTCACGTTATATGCTTCATGGCGCCTGATCGGCGGCGGTAGCCAGATCATCGTGAAGGACGGTCAGAATCTGGTGATCGACGAATACTCCGGCTCGGCCGAATACCTGCAGAACATGGAACGTCACCTCATCTTGATCGAGCGGGGCGGTTCGTTGGTGCTGCGTAACCTCTCCTTCCGCGGCGGCGAGGGCGCGAAGGTGGGCTTGATCTACAACGAGGGGAGGTTGATGGTGTCGAATTGCGCCTTCCGGGCCTGTACATCGATGAAGGGCTGGGGCGGGGTCTATTCGGACCGTCCCGGTGCCTGGGCGCGCTTCTTCGGCTGCACGTTCAGCGAGAACCAGGCGCTGGAAGGTGGCGTTATCGCCGCCGACGGTTCCGATGTCGCGGTCATATCTTCGACCTTTCGCGACAATCGTTCGTTGACAATGTGTGAACAGCTGCCTGGCGGCGCGGCACTCGTCGGTGTCAGCGGTGCCCGGCTTTCGCTGCTTTCGTGCACTTTCGTCAGCAATGAAGTGGCGCGGGCCGAATCTTCCTCGGCGGTGCTGGCCTTCCATCGGATTGCCCCCGACAGCATGTTGGCCAACAACCTGGCGACGATTTCCGCCCCTGTCGGGGTGTTGCTTTTCGAGGAAGGGGGGGAGAGCGACATTCAAATGGAGAGCAACCTTTTCTTCGACGCTTCCGAGGAAAGTCTGCTGACCGGAAAGAAGACGCGCCTGATGCGCGGCGTGGAACAGGAATACTACAATCCCATGGGGCGGGCCCGCCAGGAGGGAATCGCCGATCGTCTGGCGCGTACCGACGACTGGAGCCTTTTTTCCTACACAGGGGTTGACGGCGAGCGTCCGATCATGATCGACGGCGACCAGCTCGAGCAATATCCCATCTCCGGCCGCGTGGGCGCACGTACCGGCAACACTCTCCAGCACATGATCGATACGCATGACATTTCCACGGGGCCGCTCGTGGTGCCGCCGGGGCGTTATGATCCGGTGGTGGTCTCGAATGCGATCGAAATCGTGGGCCTCGACCGCGACAGCTGCGTGGTCGATGGCGACGCGGAAGAACCCTGCGTGGTCGTCACCGCCGAGGCTGAAGATTCGTACTGGAAGAACTTCACCTTCCGCTACGGCGTCAACATGTCGGGCGAGGGGGGCGCCTGGCAGCTCCAGGACGGCGTGTTCTTGGGATCGGCGAGCAACTGCGTGTTCCAGACCAACGTCGCCTCCAACGGCGCGGCGCTCGCCGCGGCGAAATACGTCTGCGATTCGCTTTTCACCAACAATACGGCGGTCGCCAGCGGCGGCGGCACCTACAAGTGCGCTCAGGTCGAACGCTGCCGGTTCATCGACAACATCGCCGGCCGGAGCGGCGGCGGATCGTGCGCCGATGGCAGGGTATTGGGGTCTCTTTATTGGGCCAACCAGTCCCCGAACGGCGGCGGCGGGGCGAATTCGACTTTCTACTGCTGCACCTTTGCGCAGAATTCGGGTTCCTCGCCGGCGCTGGGCGCCGCCCATGCATCGATTCTGTATGGGTGCGCCCTCTACGCGAGCGCATTGCCGACGGACGATGCAAGCTATACGGAGTTCTCCGGGGTGGTGACGAAATCGCACTTCTTCAATGCCGCCGCCGGAGACTTCCATTTGCTGATTCGTGAAAACCATCAGCCCGTCGACCACGAGCAGTTGCGGATCACCTCCGCCAGTATCCGGCAGATGGCCGAGCAGGAAAATTGGCGTGATATCGAGGGCAATCCTTACGTGGTGGCGAACCCGGTCACGGGCGAGAAGTTCATCTATGGCGGCTGCTATGCGTTCGTGCCGTTCAAGACGAACGGGCTCGTGGTCAACGGTGCAGACGAATGGTACGATTCGACGAACTTCAAGACGTCGCTGCGCGAAGCGGTGGCAGAGGCGAAGACCTACGCCCAGAGTACGAACTTTGTGTCGGCCGCGTCGGCGATGAATGAGCTGGTCGTCACTTTCGATGAGTCGATGTTCGCCGACGAATGGGGAATCGCGCATGATTCGGTTACGATTCCGTTCAGCGAAGCGCAGATCGATGTGGATGGATTCACCAATACGACGCTGGTCGTGCGCGGCCCAACCAACCACGTGGTCTGCCTTGACGGCCAGGGCGACTTCCGCGCGTTCCGCATCGGCCGGGGCAACCGCGTGCGTTTCGAGAACCTGACTTTCCAGAACTGCTATGGCTCCCTCTTCGGTTTGCCGCAGGCGACGACGGATGGAGGCGCGGTGCAGAATGCGGGCATCCTCTCGGTTTCGAATTGCGTGTTCCAGGCCAACTCGGCGGGGGGGCTTGCGTACGACTCGCAGAAAGTGCCCATCGGCTACGGCGGCGCGCTCGCGACGCTCTCCGGGGCCACGACCACGGTCTATGCTGCGTCGTTTATCCGGAACCAGGCGGTACGCGGCGGCGCCGCCTACACCTGCGACGGCGGGGCGACCCGGTTCTTCCATTCGACCTTCAACGACAATGTCAGCGTCGGTTCCTCGAGTTCTTCCCAGGCGGGAGGCGCGGTCGCGAGCGACCCGGCGCATACCAATTCCGCGCTGTGGTTGGTCAATTGCACCCTCGCGGGCAACCGGGTGCGGGGGCTGGTGGATTCCGGCGGTGCAATTTGCGCCAAGGCGGGCCTGGTGCTGCTGAACTCGGTCGTGGTGGGTAATACTTCGGGCGACGAACCAAACGACATCAAGATCTCCACGGGTGGTTCGGCGAGCTTCGCCTACACCGTTTTCGGCACCCGTTCCCAGACGAACAATTCCTATCATGTTGCCTGGAATGATTTTCAGATCGCATCGGGCTGCGCCATGGGCGAGGTGCTGGCGGTGACGAATGCCGTGTCGGTCGAGACCTGGCCGCAACACAGGGTCATGCCGATCGATGCCGCCTCGCCCATCGTGACGAACGCGTTCCCGTCAGCCGCAGTCTGGGTTTCGCGTGATTGGACTTCGCTAGGGTGCAGCCGGTCGCCGACGAACAAATGCGACCATGTGCTGGTGGGCTCCAAGGCGCAATTGGCGTTGCGCGGAATCCATCCGGCAATCGACCAGATCGGCGAGGCATTCGAGGATGCGGTGCTCGGCGCCATCGCTTCCAATTGGTCGAAACAGGATTCCGAGGACGACCCGGGCGACGACCCGGGTGACGATCCCGGCGAAGAGGAAGAGGTTCCCGAGGAAGAGGCGGTGGTTTCGCGCCTGACCGCCGCAGGGAAGACGATCCATTACCGCACGGTGGAAGATCTGTTGGAGAGGGTACAGCCGACGGATGTGGTCGTCCTGAAGAATCCCGACGACGAGGCGACGATGTTTGCGTTGTTCGACGCCTTGGACGCCAAGGCGGCAGCGGCCGGATGGTACACGATGGAAACCGAAGACGGCGTGACCTATTCCTTCTCGATGGTCGCCGATGTCGTGCGCCCGGTGGCGGAGGCTATCGACTTCGATGTGGACGATCCGAACGTGGTGAAGGTGAGGCCCGGGAATGTGATACCCGGCCTGTGGTATTCGCTGGAAGGTTCGGCGACCGTGGTGGGACCGTATGCGACCGGAAACTGGGTGCAGGCGGATGCCGAGGGACGCCTTCCGGGGCCGCTTGAGGCGCCGCGCCTGGGCGAGACGGGATTCTATCGGGTCGTGGTGGCGCTGTTGCCGCCGGAGGAGTGAGGATGATGAGATCTGCAATGAAAATGTCGGGCGTGTGGCTGGCCGGGTTGCTGGTTGGGTGCGCGGGCGTCCTGTCGGCGCATGGAGAGACGAATACGACCTACACGCTGTCGTTCGAGAATTATGTGGTGCGTGGCACGACCTACTCGGTTTCGTCGATTACGGGATTGGTTTCCGGTGCGGCATTGCCGAAATTGAAGCCGTCCACGCTTCACGAATGGCTGCTGGGATGGGCGGATGCCGGCAATACGAAATACTACGACAAGGATGGCAATCCGCTGGTTGCGTTCACAGCCGAGACGAATGTGGCCTTGCACGCCTTGATCGACATGTCGGTGCTCTCCCACACGTTGAGTTTTGCGGATTACCGTGTCGCGGGGAAAACGTATTCCATCCCTCCGATGACCTATCAGGAAGGCCGGGCTTTGACGAGCCTTCCCGAGTCGGTCGTGTTCGAGTGGAACATGGGGTGGTACACGGGCGAGGATGGTACGGGAACGCAGTATTACGATCATCAGGGAAAACCGGTTGTCGCCACCTTCACGGCCGAGACCGATGTGACCTTGTACGCGAAGCTCGACCCGCAGTACCTGCCGTACGGGGTGAGCGTGAATGGGCAGGAAATCGACGCCGTGACGGAAGAGGGCCGCCGTGGAGAAGGCTGGTCTTACGATGTCGCCAATCGTCTCGTGACCTTGAGCGGCACGACGACCTATTCCATTTCCGGAAAGCAGGTCAACGACAGGATTCATTTCCGCGTGGCGACCAACGCGACCGTGGTGGTGTCGAATCTGTTTTTGAAAACCACCTCGACCGCCCATCCCGGATTATTTGACGTGGCAAAGGGGGCAAAGGTCGATCTCGAACTGCAAGGCGTGAATTCCATTGACGCCTCGGCGGCGGCGGGGGTGGCGGGCATTTTCTGCCCGAGGGGGGCAACGGTGACGATCTTGACTCGGCGCAAACGAGATCTTGAACTGGTGGATGCGACGAACATGACCTACCACGGCGTGCTGTTCGACCGTGAATTCGCAACCAAGGACCTGACGGTGAAGGGAGGCGCGTCGGCTGCGGCGATCGGCGGGCGCCAATCATCTGATGTCGGCCTTTCCGGCCGGATCATCGTTCAGAATTGTTCGCTCTGGGTGCAGGGCGGATCAGGCGCCTGCGACGTGGGCGCGGGCCATTCGTCGTTCACCACGGCCGAGACCAACGCCTGCGGGATGGTGCGGTTCACCTCGAATTCCAATGTGCGGTACCCCGATCAGCGTGCGACATCCGTTCCCCGGGTGTGCCCGCGCCCGCATGGCGACTGGGAAACGCCGGTCTTTCCATGCGTGGTTCAAAGCGAGAATGATGACGTCGGCACAGTCTACAATGTGTTCTGGTTTCCTTACGGAACCACGCGGGTGAAAACGCTCGCCTTTTCGCCCGAAGGCGGTGTCACCACAAATGAGGTGTCGTATACGGTCGCACATCATTGAATTTGCCCCATTTAAATCGTCCTCTTAGGTGAAGAAGACAATGCACGTTTCGTTTCTGGGTTCAGGTTTCCGCAAGCTTTCCCGGTTGATCGTTCCGGCCGTCATGGCTTTGACCGCTCCGCTCGTTGCGGAAACGCCGTGGTTTTCCGTTTCGTTCATGGATTACAAGTGGGGCGAGGCGCTTTCGAATCGCGGGGCCGAAGGGGGCGCGTGGGCGGCGCTTCTTGCGGGCACGACGGCTACGAACGGTCTTGCGGGCGGCGGGGCGATTCGCCTTGATGCGCCGATTGGCACGAAGCCGAAAGCCGTCTTCAACGCGGTGACGCCGGCGGGCGAGAGCGTGTGGGCGATGAACATGCGTCTTTTTACGGATACGCTTTCCGCGTTTGGCGACCCGATGCCGGCGGATGCGCTGGCGTTCACGTTCGTCTACGGCGAGGAGGAGGGGGCAGTAGATTTCGCCGGCATCGTGGACGGCGCCTGGGTGCGCCTCAAGGCGCCGGGCGTCACCTTCGCCCTCGACGCCTGGTACGAGGTGCGCGTGGAACTTCACGACATCGGCGGAGGGCGCTATGCGGGCTTTTTCCTGCGGCAGCCGAACGGCGACGTGCAGATGGAAACGGCCGCCGGGATGAAATGGTTTGCCGTGGAGCGCGCCTTGGCGGGGGCGATCCGGCAAGTGGAAATCGCGGGGCGCGGCCAGTTTTCCGACTTTGCCGCGGCACGCGAAACGGCCGAGGCCGTGGCGGTGGCCGCAACGTGGGCGGGCGGGCCCACGGGCATGTGGGATCGGGCGGAAAACTGGTCGAGCGCGCATGTGCCGGCGCCTGGGGAGCGCGTGGAGATTTCGGGGCCGGTCGTTCTCACCCTCAACGGTGAAACGGCGCGGGTGTGGGGCCTCCTTGCGGAAGTGGATGCGGCAGGAAAACCGCAGATCCTCGCGGGGCAGTTCAGTACGGATCTCGCGTTGGATGTCAGGCGGCCGCGCCTCGGCCGCCCGCTCACGGTGGAGGCGGCGTCCTTCGCGGGCCTCGCGCCGCGGTTCGATGTGAAATGGTATCGAAGCGCCGCGCAGGCGCGCGCCGACTATCAGATGATTTCGCGTGAACACGCCTATGCGCCGCAGGCGGACGACGCTGAGCATTGGATCAAATGCGTGGCCGGGGATTCTTCGGGGGCGCGGCTTGAAAAGGAGTTTTTCTTCTCGAAGTTGCCCGTCATCTATCTCACGACGAACGACGGCCGCGCGCCGAGCCAGCAGAAGGAAGAACACGCCGGGCATCTTTACGTGCAGGGAAACGACGAGTGGAAGAGCCTCTACGACGGCGCGATGACGATCAAGGTGCGCGGCAATTCCACGGCGAAGCAGCCCAAGAAGCCGTGGAAGGTGAAGCTCGATGAGAAAACGAAGATGTTCGATATTCCGAAGTCGAAACACTGGGTGCTCCTCGCGAACTATTTCGATGAAACGAACTTGCGCAATAAGCTCGCCTACGATTTTGCGAATGAGATCGGGTCCTTGGGCATGCGTTCGACCTGGGTCGAGTGCGTGCTGAACGGGGAATGGCAGGGCCTCTACCAGTTCTGCGAACACGTGCGCGTGGAGAAGAACCGCGTGAACGTGTACGACTGGGAAGGCGTGGCCGAAGACGTGGCCGATCGTGTGGCGGCGGCGGAAGCGTTCGATCAGCCCACGACGAAGGCGCTTGAGGAGGCGATGTCGGGAAACTTCGCCTGGGTCGATACGGGCAAGGTGGCCTTCAACGGCACGACCTATGCGCTTGGCGACTATGTGCCGGACTTTGCGAGCATCACGAACAACGTTTCGGGCGGCTATCTTTTCCAGTTCGAATACGACGAATGGTATGGCGAACCCGTGCACTTGAAAATCCTTTCGCCGGCCTCGAAGCCCACGCTCGAGCTCCACACGATCTACGATACGCCCGAGAATCTGCAGTCGAGCGCGCGGATGGTGGCGGCGTGCCGGTCGTTCTTGCAGGCGTATGCGGATGCGGCGACCTCGCCCGACAGTTCTTCGCCCGCCGGGCTGCCGCTTGCGCATTATGCCGATATCGAATCGTTGGTGGCCTATTTCCTGGTTGTTGAAATGTTCGGCAACGACGATGCGCGCTATCGGAGCATCTATGCCTACATGGACCGGGATGGCCCGCTCTATTATGGCCCGGTGTGGGACTACGACTACGGCGTGGGCAATTACCAGATGGCCTACAAGCCCGAGGCGTGGCTGACGAACTACCACAAGGCTTCGGTCTACAAGGAATGGGCGGATGATCCGTGGTTCTGCACGTTGCTTTGGACGCGCTATCGTGCCGCACGTGCCGCCTTCGAGCGGATCGTCGAAGAGGGCGGCCTCATCGACCAGTACTATGCGTTTTTGCGCGAGCCGGGCGAAGTCAACGAGCGGAAGTGGAAACACCACTATGGTTACACGGGGGGCATTTACGGTACGGGGAGCCATCCGGGGTTGAAGGCGTTTTTCAAGACGCGTCTTGCGTGGATGGATCGTCAATTCATCGATGTACCCACGCTCATGGATTCACTGAAGAAGGGAACGGGGAGCACGCCTTCGGCGGCGCCCTACACGCCGGATGCGATCATGCTCCCGATCGCTTTCGCGAATGCGCCCGCGTCTTGCGTGTATGACGGGCAGTCGCTCCGCGTTTCTTTCCGTCTGGGGCTTGCGAACCGTGTGACGCAGGTCGCCATCTTTGCGAACGGCAGGAAAGTGGGCGAACCGCTTGCCGTGACGGCGAGCGGGCGTATCGACTGCATCATTCCCGCCGCGGCGTTGACGGCGGCGCTCGGCGAGCCGAACTGCATTTCGCTCGTTGCCTTGGATGCGGGCGGGAATGCGGTCGCACGGAATTTCGCGCTTGCCACGGTGACGGCGTGCAAGGGCGCAATGACGCGGCCCACGCTGGACGCCTTCGGGGAAGAGGTACCGGGCATCCCGCTTGAGTGGATTCGCGACGCGGCCGTGGCCGTGCGGCCGTCGCTCGCGTGGGCCACCGCTGCCGAATTTGCGGCGACAGCCCTTGAAACGCCGTCGCCGTGGGGCAAGGCGACGCCGCTCTGGCGCGACTACGTGGCGGGCACGAATCCCGATCCGATGGGGGAGGAGGCCGAATTCCGCATTACGTCTTTGATTGTCACGAATGGCGTTCCCTATATGACGTGGGCGCCCGACCTTGGAACGAATCGCGTCTACACGGTGGAGGGAAAGAAACGATTGGACGATCCAACCGAAAAATGGTCCGCCCCGCTCCCGAACGACGCGCATTTCTTCCGCATCAAAGTGAGTCTCCCGCCGTAATAAGAATCCCCTTTTGGTTGAAACGCGCAAAAATGTGATTTGACAATGGGGCGTGTGCGGTGATAGAATATTCCTGTCAGAGGCCGAGGTCGGTGGATGACGAGGTTTGTTTCAGAAAGGGGAACGCATGCAAAAGGATTGGCTTCGTGGTGTTGGCTTCGCGGCGGCTGCCGTGATGGCGGCGGTGCTGCCGGCGGCGACGATCGATTGGACGGGCGCGGTGGATTCGTTCTTTGCGACGCCCGGCAACTGGAACGGGGGGGGAGCGCCGACGACGGCGGATACTGCGCAACTCGGTGCGGACGCCCGGGTGGTGCTGGCGAACGCCGCCGCGCCGGCCGTCACGGCCGGGCCGCTCGTCATCGGTTCGGCGGCGGGAACGGCGCAGGCGACGATCACGGATGGCACCGCCGCGTTCAACACGATCATCGTTGGCAACGTGGCGGGTTCGACGGGCAAGCTCGTCATCAGCGGAGGCAAGCTTTCAACAACGGCGACTTCCGGAACGCCGTTGATCGTTGCAAACGCGGCAGGGTCGGCCGCCGAAATCGAGATGTCGGGCGGCGAGTTTGTGGTGACGCAGAACATCTTCATGGGTGCGTACGGTTCGGTCACGTTCCGCCAGACGGGGGGGATTTTCCGGGCGTCGAACTGGGTCGCCCTCGGCCGCTACGCGGGCGGCCAGGGCACGTGGATCATTTCGGGGGGCCAGCTCCTCGTGCCGAATACGGGGAACGGGCTGTATCCCGGCGAAGAGAGTCTCGGGACGCTCACGGTGAGCGATACGGGCTATGTGGAGATCGGGGGGCGCCTGGCCTTCAATGGCGGCAGTACGGTGAACCTCCTTCCGGGCGGTGTGATCGCAACGGCCTATGCCGAGCGCGGAAAGACGAACTATACGGGAGAGCCCACCATCAACTTCAATGGGGGCACGCTGCGCGCGCTTGGTACGTCGCACCTCAATCCGTGGATCAACGCGAACGTGACGCGTCTCTACGTGGCGGATGGGGGCGCGATCATCGATATCCCTGCGGGCGATGCGGTGGTGAACAGCCCCTTCGCCCTTGCGCCGGGCTCGACATCGGGCGGCCTCACGAAGAAGGGCGCCGGTACGCTCAAGCTGATGGCGGCGAACACCTATCCGGGGGCGACGACGATTTCGGAAGGGTGTCTCGTCGTGAATGCGGCCTCTGGCATTGCCTCCACCTCGGCCATCACCGTGGCGACGGGCGCGGGCTTCGGCGTGAATATGGCGGACTATGCGGCATGGAAGACGGCAATGGCGGGGAAGACGACGTGGGCGCCTGGGGCGTTCTTCGTCGCCGACACTTCGGCGGACAACGTGGCGTTGGCGGCGACTGATCTGCCGACGGGGACGGAACTGGCGAAGACGGGTGCGAATGTGCTCACCATCACGTCGCCGCTTCAGGGGGTGACGGAAATCCGCATCTATGGCGGCATTGTCAAGGCGGGTACGGCGGATGCGATTCCGGCGACCACGAAGATCGTGCTGCTCGGCGGCTCCTACGCGCCGTTTGAGACGAGCTTCACGGATTTGAACCGGTTCACGCTCGATGCGACGAAGCCGCTCGGCCTTGCGGCCGTTACCGATCCGCTCAACGTCGATTTCGGCGGCGCGAAGGAGGCGCTTGCGCTTGGAACCGCCACGATGCCGGCCGATCTCCTGCTGAATGATGTGGGCGCGAACCAACCGCTCGCCTTCGACAACCCGATTTATTGGGCGGCGAAAGATGCGGTCTATGCGGCGAACCTGACGGTGGGCGCTTCGGAAGTGCGCCTGACGGAACCCGTTGAGGCGACAATGGCGAATGTGACGAAACGCGGTGCGGGCAAACTCGTGCTTGAGAAGGGGCTTGCGGCGGCGGGCCGCGAGTTCACGGTTGCCGGCGGCGAGGTCGAAGCGCACGGCGACGTGTCGGCGTATAAGTTCATCGTCAACGGCGCGGGGGCGGTCTTTACCGCCGACAGCGAGGCGTTGACCTTGGAGAATTCGGGTGCCTGGATCAGCGTGGGGCATAATACGGCGAACAACACCTTTAATTTCAACGGAGGAACGATCACGACGCCGGAACTTTCCATTGCCTTCGATACGACGGGCAGTTCGGGTACGTTCAACCAATTGGGCGGTACGGTGAAGACGAGCAATTGGCTCGATATCGGCCGTATGGGAGCCGGTACCTACAACCTGCGCGGGGGGCATCTCGTGAGCGTGGGGCCGGCGGCCTTGGACTACACGTTCATCGGCGGATACAATACGTCGGCAAGCGGCACGAGTACGCTCAACATGACGGGCAGCGATACGACCATCGATCTTCTCACGAACTTCCAGATCGGCCGCTACAAGACGGGCGTCTTCAATCAGAGCGCCGGCGTCACGAGGGTCAATGGCTGGACGGCTGTGGGCCGTTATTCGGGCGCTGTGGGCACGTACAACCTCACGGGCGGCGAGTTCATTCAGACGAATGCGAACTACGGCGTGATCGTGGGCGAAGGCGGCACGGGTACGCTGAACGTTTCAGGCACGGGCAAGTTCACGACGAAAGGGCCCTTGCGCTTTGCGAATGCGACAACGGCCTCCGGCGCGCTCAACGTCTCGAACGGCGGCGAAGTGTGGGCAACGCAGCTGCGGGTGGACTACCCCGAGCGGCCCACGTCGGTGACCGTGGATGGCGGTACGATCGGTGCCGTGGGCGAGGGCCAGACGTATGCCGAATTCTTCTCCAGTTTGAAGAATTTCTTTGTCGGCCCTGGCGGCCTCACGCTCGATACGGGAAATAACACGGTCTCCCTCGACGAATCCTTCGCGCTCGCGACGGGGCCGGGCGGTCTCGTGAAGACGGGCTCGGGTACGCTCAACCTGCCCGCCCAGACGGGGCTTGCGGGCGGCGTCACGGTGCGCGAAGGTACGCTCGCGCCGTCCTCCGCCGCGAGCACGGTGATGCCCACGGGAACGAAAAAGGACATCGTGAAGCACCTCATCCACCGGTGGCGCTTCAACGGTGACCTCGTTGATACCGTCACGGGGCAGGCCGGCAAGGCGTATGGCTCGACGTCCTTCGAAGAGGATGCGGCGCTTCGTCTGCCGGGCGGCAACAAGGGTGCGGGCTATGTCGATCTCGGCGCAAACCTCGTTCCGAAGACGGGTCCGTTCACGGTTGAAGTGTTCGGCACCTTGCGCGGGGCTACGAGCTGGGCCCAGATCCTCGCCTTCGGCGATGGGGGAACGGCGAACAACTTCCACATGAGCTGGACCTATCAGGGGAACATCACGAGCGAACGTGTGGAACTCTATTGCAGTGCGGCGTCGGGGGCGCATTTCGCGACGGATGCCTCTCTGCAGCCCTACACCATTGATACGCCGTGGCATATCGCCGCCACCTTTACGCCGCTCGCGAATGGGAAGATGAAGATCTTCTGGGTGAAGGAATCGCTCGATGGCGCGACGCGGCGGTACAAGACGGTGACGACCGGTGCGGCGTTCAATTTCTCGATGATGAACCAGTCGACGTTCTGGCTGGGCCATTCGCCGTGGAACGATCAGGATGCGAACGCCTCCTATGACGAAGTGCGCATCTGGGATGTGGCGCTTTCGATGGAGCAGCTCTTGTACAACGCGAAGCTCGGCGCGGAGAAGCTGCCGAATGCCGATCTCCTTGCGCACCGCTGGAGCTTCAATGGCGACCTCGAGGACGCGGTGACGGGCGAGGCGGGCACGATGGACGGCTCGGCCGCGTTCAATGCGGCCAACACCGCCGTTGTGCTCACGGGCGGCGCGCGCGGCACGGGCGCGGTCGATCTCGGGCTCGACCTCCTGCCGCAGCGCGGCGACCCCGTGACGATCGAAGTGTGGGCCACGGTGAATGCCGTCAAGTCTTGGGAACGCATCTTCGACTACGGCAAGGACAACCAGAACTACATCACGATGTCGTGGGTGCGGGGAACCGATGCCAATACGGATCGCGTGGAGCTGCGGAACGGCAATACGGACCTTTTCACAAGCGACGAGACGATGAAGCCCTACGCGCTCAATACGCCGTATCATATTTCCATGCGGATTGCGCGCAATGCCAACGGCACTTCCACCGTGCGGTGGGCGCGCCGCAATGCGACGACGGGCGCTATCGAGAAACAGGGCTCGGCCACCTCGAATGCGGCGTGGTCGCTCGCGAACTTCTCGGGCGCGCACTTCTACATCGGGCGTTCGCAATTCTCGGGCGACAACGATTCGGCGGCGACCTACGACGAAGTGCGTGTGTGGCGCGGCACGCTCACGGACGAGCAGCTCACGGCGAACGTGCTCCTCGGCGCGGATACGCTCCCCGAGCATCCCGCCTTCGAGTTGAAGGCCGGCGGCAATGCCTTCTCGCCGCTCGTTGTGGAGGAGGGCGCCACGTTCACGACGGGAGCGTTGGAGGTGGAGGCCGATACCGTGACCGGCACGGGCACTATCACGGGCGACGGGCGCCTCGACGCGGCGACGCTCGACGTGGCGGGCAACGCGATCGGCACGATGACGCTCAACGGCAACCTCGCCGTGACGGGCGAGTGGGTGGTTGACGTGGCGAGGGATCGCACGGCCGATGCGCTTGCGGGCGACGGCACGCTCGACCTCACGGGGGCGACGATCCGCGTGCGTGACGAAACGAAGCTCCGCGGCGGCCCGTACTTCATTGCGAACGTGCGCGCTGTGACGGGGGCCGAAACGGCCAAACTCGTCAATGCCGGCTCCTACATGCTCAAGGTGCATGGCGGGCGCGTGATGATCGAAAGCCCCGGCCTCATCGTCATCGTCCGGTAAGGGATGCGTTTTCCGACTGAAACAAAAAGGAGAGATCATGAAAAAGGGCCTGATGGCATTGGTGACGGCGTGCGTGGCCGGGTGGGTGGTCGCTGCGACCTATACATGGACGGGGGGGGGCGCGCAGACGGGCGGCGTCTACACCTGGAACGACGCGGAGAACTGGGGTGGCGCCGGCTACCCCACGAACGGCGACATCGCCCAGCTGCCGACCGACGGCGCGGCGATCGCGCTGCCTTCGGCGGGCGTTTCGCTGCAGCGCATCTACGCGACGGCGGGCACGTGGCGCCTGTCGGGCGGTACGTTGACGTTCACAGATGCCGCGCCGTTCAGTACGGGCGGCCATGACACACGAGTCGGGGAAATCACATTCGACTGCCCCGTTAACTTCAGTTCAACGGCCGACAAGACGATTCTCAATGGTAACATCTTCAACAACACCGTGACCCTCGGGACGGCGGGTCGAGCCTTCTTCACGAAGGGCGATACGGCAGGGGCTTCTGGACTTGTCGTCTTCTCGGGCAACCGCACATACAACTACACCGGCAACAACAACATCTGCTGCGGCAAGAACGACAGCAACGACGCGCATGGCGGCGAGATGTGGATCAAGGACGGTGCGACGATGAACACGAAGATTTTTTTCGACTTCGCGGGATCCGTCGTTACCGTCACGAACGGCACGCTCACGACTTCGGCGGGCGGTACGGGACAGTCGCTCGACATGGTCAGGGGCGCCGTACTGAACGTCCTTGCGGGCGGCACGGTGACGTGTGCGGGGCGGTTGACCTTGGGCCAGGCCACTTCGGAAACAGGCGTGACGCCCACGGTTTCCGTGATCGGCGGGCGGCTTTCGGCCAACTATCTGTGTGTACTCACGGGGGGTACGCCGATTTTCAATATCGACAATGGCGGTGCCGTTGATGTGGTGGGAAATTTCGACTTCAACAAAGGAACTGCGTCATCGGCTCTCAACATCGGCAAGGGTACGCTCACGGTGGGCGGTACGATGTTGCAAGGTGGTTCGCAGACGATTTTCTACACTGTCCCCGCAGATCAAGAGCTCGGCACCATTACCGTGGGAACGATGAAGCATACATCGGCCGACAATACGGTCAACATCCGCATTACAGATGATACGCTTGCGAATGGCAAGACCTACGTGCTTCTCACGGATCGCTCGAAGAGTTTGGGCCTTGCGGACTACACGGTGCTCTACAATGGCGCGCCGGCGGCGGAGAAGGGTACGCTCAAGATCGAAGAGGGCGTGCTCACGTTCCAGCCCACGCCGAGCGCGATCGTGTGGACGGGCGCGGGAGACGGCGTCCATTTCAGCGACGGGCGCAACTGGTCCACGGGCGTGGTGCCGGCTTCCGGCAGTTCGATCTACTTTACGACGAGCGCCGGCGGCGCGCTGGTGAATGACCTGACGGGACTCTCGTTCCTGCGCCTTCAGTTCAATGCCGGCGCGGGCGCGTTCACGATCAGCGGCAATCCCCTCATCGCCGATGGCGCGATTGTGAGCCGCACCACGGAAACGCAGACTCTCGCCTGCGCGGTGACGGCGCCGGAGGGGAAGAATCTCTACACGGACTTTGCGCTCGCGCCGGTCGTTTTCTCCGGCGGTGTGACGGCGCTCGACATCCAGGCGACGGACGATTTGAGCCGCACCCTCTACGGCACGTTCACACTCACGCGCACGCAGCCTGCAGGCAACAACGACAACGACTACTGGAGCACGGTCACCTACACGGTCAAGGCCGGTTCGACGCTCAATATCCCGGGCGAGGTTTTCGTGCGCGACGCTCAGGGCAATCCGAAGTTCGTCATTGAAGAAGGCGCCACGATGAATGTGGGTATCTATCGTTGTCGGTCGGCATTCGAGACGTTCGACGTGAAGGGCACGCTCAATGCCGGCGTCCTTTGGGGGTTCGGTTTCTCGCCGGTGTTCACGACGGCGACATCGACCGGTGTCGTCAATGTGGGGGCGATTTCAGTGTCGGCGAACGGAGTGCACACCTTGCGTGGTGCGCGCTTCAACCTCGGCGCGGGCGGTGTTTCCGGGTTCGGAACGCCGATTACGGCGTCGACGTCGGTGAGCTATCTGGCCTTTGGCGAAGGTGTGACGGTGGGTGCGACGGCAGACTGGACGTTGCACACGCCGACGAATTCGCCGAACTTTAAAATCGACGTGCCGGGGCGTGCGACGCTCGATACGGACGGCCATGTGGTCACTTTCAAGGCTCCCTTGACCGGCGCGGGCACGTTGGCACTTTCGGACGATACGATCGTCGATCTCTCGTACATCGCGGAAACGGTCCAGTTGGCACCGGCGGCGGGGGCGACGATCCGCACGTTGCCGGCGCTCACGAAAAAGGTGCCGCTGGTGGCGCCGACAACGGGATCGGCAATCATCGAGCTGCTCACGGCGGACGGCATCCCGGCGGGTTCCGCGTTCACGCTTTTCACGGGGACGGGCCTCACGGTGTTCGATGCCGAACGGTTTGCCGTGACCGTGCCGGGACAGGCCGATGTGCGCGGTACGGTGACAATTACAGGCGATGGTTCGTTCATCTTCACTGTGACCGAATCGGATACGCCGGCTGCAACGCTCCTCTGGCGGCCGACCTCCGCTGAAGAGGCGAGTTCCTGGTCGACGGAAGTGACGGCGTGGATAGATGCGGCGACGAGCGGTCGTACGCCGTTCCTCGGTTTCTCGAATACGACGTTCGACGGTACGGAAAGCGTCCATTCGAACACGGTGGCGGTTGATGCCGACGTGAACGTGGGTACGCTCACGGTGACGGGCGAACAGAACTACACGCTCACCGGAACGGGCCGTCTGCTCGGCAAGGGCAAGATCACCAAGGACGGTACGGGCACCTTTACGCTCGATGGTCCGTCGCTGACGGACCAGACGGAAATCGAAATCAAGGGCGGTACGTTCGTTCTCGGTGAAAACCTGCCGGCGAACGCGCTTGGCATGAGCGGCACGGATATGACGATCACGGTCGCCGAGGGGGGCCAGTTCGACCTCAACTACAAGTTCGATACGGGTGCGGAAGCAACGCGTACAACGCTCACGGCGAGTAAGCTTTTCCGCGTGGAAGGCGCAGGCCCGGATGGCGAGGGCGCGATCGTGAACCGCGGTGGCGGCACCTCGTGGTGCTGCCAGCTCGGGCGCGTGGAACTGACGGGCGATACGACTTTCGGCGGCATCTCGCGCATCGAGTTCCGCACGGGGGCTGTGGCATCCTACACGAATCGGCCGTCCCTCA
Source organism: Kiritimatiellia bacterium (assembly GCA_045617985.1). Taxonomy (GTDB): domain Bacteria; phylum Verrucomicrobiota; class Kiritimatiellia; order RFP12; family UBA1067; genus RUG572. The sequence continues at coordinate 2,967 of JAZLJP010000002.1, read as the reverse complement.
AGGGGCCGCGCTTCAACGTGATTTCGAAGGTGAAGCCCGTGGGCGGCAGCTACGGCCTTTTCTTCAGCTCGGCCGATGTGGAGGTGGCGAGTCTCTTTGTGGATGAAAACGCGGCTGCGGGATGTGAAGGAACCCCGTTCTTCAACGTGCCGGGCGGTATCATCCTCGGTGACGGCGGCCATTTCGACGCCTACGGCAACACGGTGGCGGGGAGCGAGGGAACGGCATTCATGACGGCAGAAGGCGCAACGGGCGCTTTGCGCAACATGACGGGCACGGCCACGATCGATTTGCCGTTCGTTGCGGCGGCTGATTCAACGCTCCAGCTCGTCAATACGATGATTCTCAAGCAGGATATCCTCAATGACGGCCGAGTGGTCTTTACGAACGGAACGCAATATGTCGATTCTCGCCTCTTCGGTTCGGGTGAATGGTGGAGCACGGCGGGGACGACGCAGCTGCGCACGAACTTCCTGCCCGATCCTTTCAACTGGACGGTTGAAAATGGCGCCGTGTTGCAGCTCCTTGCCCAGGTTCAGGCACCGGATAAGGATCTCGTGCTCGCCGGAAATGGTGTGGTCAATTGGGGCAACTACGAAACGACTGCGAATCCGGTTGTCAAATCCGTCACGGGTACGGATAACGTTTCGTTCACGGCGATGCATGCGATTTCGCAGGTTCTGCCGCCGCTTCATATCGTCAACACGAATCGCCTCTTCAATACGTACACGGATAATATCGAAACGCGAACGGATTTTGTTGAGGGTTCGGTTACGGTCGGTGAGTTCTTCGTGGGGGGCTCTTCCCGCGGTGGCCACTTCAGGTCGGGGCCGAACACGTTCATTTCCGCAGACTACTTCCACATCGGCAACCAGGGATATGGGGCGCCGCGTGCGCTCTATGAGATGAACGGCAGCACGCTCGAAATCGGCGCGAAGGGCATGGCCTCGCAGTACGCGCCGCTGGGGACGTTCGCCGTCTTCAACGGCGGCACGATCCGCGCGAAGGCCGACTTCGAGGCCAAGTGGGGATTCTGCGGCATCTTCGGCAACGACACTTCCGCGCCGCCGCTGGTGTTCGACGTCGGCGACCACACGGTGTACTACCGTTCGGGCCTTGGTGGCAAGGGCGTGGTGAACGTGAAGGGCAACGGCAGCTTCTTCACGACGAAGCCGTTCCAGAATTCCGACCTCTTCCAGGATTATGCCGAAGGCAAGTGGTATGCGAATGCGGCCACGAACGACTTCTCGGGCGCGTCGGCGTTCGGCAGCGGACTCGAAGTGGGCGCAGGCAAGTTCGCGCGCCTCTGCATCCGCAACGAGGAACTCTGCGAATTCTCGCATTACGGCACGACGGACTACAACGGGATTGCAAATTCGCAGGCCCCGGCCTGGCAGATCGCGAACAACATGAACCACTTGAACGCGAAGTTGGCGGATGCGGATGCCCCTTATCACAATCACACGTTCATGTATCGTGGCCAGTTCTACGTGGAGGAAGACGGCGGGTGGACGTTTGCCGGTACCTATGACGACCGCATCGTGTTCACGGTGGACGATCAGCGCCTCTTCGAGACCACGGCTTCCAGCGAAGTCAAGTACGGCAACGTCGAGCTGACCAAGGGCTGGCACAAGTATCAGATCGTCATTGAAGACAATACGGGCAACCAGGGGCCGACGGGGTGGAACGGCATGGCGATCGGCTGGACGAATGCCGTCATCGCCAGTACCGCACAGGCCGACTATCGTCCGTTCTGCCTCGGCAATTCTGCCTGCGGACTCAAATTCCGCCTCGCGAACTCGCTCCAGTGGGAGCGTAAGACAATGGTGCGCCAGGAAGATATGACGGGCATTCCGAACGAATGGGATTTCGAGACGCTCACGGTGACGAACTCGCTGCGGCAGCTTGGCGTGAAGAACGCCGCCTGGCCGGAAGGGCAGATGGCGCTCAACCGCTTCTCGGGCAACTTCTACGTGCCGGCCGAACAGGCGGGTGCGTGGCAGTTCTGGAGCGGCTATGACGACTGGGTGTCGCTCCGTGTCGACGGGGTCGATTCCGGTATGAACGGCCGCACGGACGGTACGCAAGTGGCGCCGATCATCTACACGCTTGACGAAGGGTGGCATACGGTTGAAATCCGTGCCTACGATCGCGGTGGCGATTGGTGCCCGCGGAAGGGCGATGCGGCCCTCTGGGTGACGATCACGCCCACGGCGGGGGCGACCTTGCCGGAGATGACGTTCGACGAACGGAACTTCCGCTTCACGCGCCTGAGCCGCCCGGCGCGCGCGGGCCTCGATGGCACGGTGACGCTGCATGAGGGTTCCCTTCTTGCAAACGGTGCCACGGGCTACTGCCCGATCTGGGGCACGCTTGAAGGCAACGGTACGCTTGCGGGCGCCTACCGCTTCAAGGGCGGCACCTGGCGCATCGCGGGCGATTCGCATACGTTCGATCCTGTCACGTTTGCGGGGTATGGCGCGATCGCACTCAATCCGGAGACGCTCTCGGAACTCGGTGCGATCGAGCTCGATCTCACGGAGAGACCGGTTCTTCCGAAGTATGACGTGAGCCCGGCGTTGGGCCTTACGGCGGAAACGGCGGCAGCGATTCCGGTGACGGCGCATTATCCGAATCAAGGCACGCGGTCGTGCAAGTTCACGGCAACGGTCGAAAACGACCGCCTCGTCCTCGTGAACGCCAACCCTGGCGGCATGGTGCTGATTCTTCGGTAAAGCCGCCCCAGGCCCGTCCTTCCCGGCAAAAGAGGACGGGCTTGTTAAGGAGTCTTTTGATGCGTGCCAATTGTTTCGTATTGTCGCATGTTTGGTGATGGCGAAACTGGGACAACGGGCATCTTGCCCGTTGGGAACCCACTCCTCAACGGGCGGGACGCCCGTTGTCCCAGTTTTTCCGAGCCTTGCGCCAACGGGCGGGACGCCCGTTGGCCCAGTTGTTTGCGACATG
>JAZLJP010000001.1:0-50093 GCA_045617985.1 Kiritimatiellia bacterium | reverse complement strand
AACGGAGGGGGCGACCCGCAGTTGACGCCGCAGGCAGGGGCGATCAGTTCGCCGTCGCGGGCGCAAGCCCGCGGGTATTTCTCGGCGTTGGGCAACCGCTTTCTTCTCGGCCGGCCGCTGGCGCAGGTTCAGGTTTCACGGCGATTCTTCGGCTATAAGCGCGTCGCCAAGCCCGGTGGGGGCCATAAGATCGCCCGCGATGCGGCGGGCGAGCCGATCGCCGAATTTTCGACGCCTGAATTTGAAGCGCGTCGCGACGAGCTTTTCGCCGCGGCGAAGCGCGGCGCGGTTTTGCTCTCGCCCTGTGTGAGCGACGGCGAGCGTCAGATCGCCCGCGAGGCGCTGGCTGCGGGCCTGCCGCTCATTACAATGGCCAACAAGGGCTTTTCGCCGCTTCAGAAACCGAGCGGGCGATACTTCGACGCCTGCGCTGACGGGCGGCTTTTGATGCTCGCGCCCGCCGCGTGGCCCTACCAGCCGGGCGAGAAGCCGATGACGCGCTTCGATGCGACGGCGATGAACCGGCTTTGCCAATGGATCGCGGGTGAGAACGCCGCGGAAATCAATTACCACGGGATGAAACCGACAAACGTTGACGAGCTGGCTCTTGCGGCGGCGTGCGTGAAGGGAGAAACCGAGAAATGACAATCGATGCTGAACGGACGGTGCAGAACCGGATTATCGGACTTCTGAGGAAGGAGTTCGGGTTCGAGTACTGGGGCAATCTCAAGGACTTCGACAACACGAACATCAATGAACGTGTGCTGAGGGGATTCCTTGTCGAGAAACAGAAGCTGACCGAGAGCCAGGCGGCAAGCGTCGTCATGAAGCTCAAGGCCGCGGCGCAATGCACGTCGTTCGACGACCTTTACAACGCCAACAAGGTGGTCTATCAGATGCTGCGCTATCCGGTGCAGGTGGCGACCGAGCCGGGCAAGCCGTCCAAGCAGGTGCAGCTCATCGACTGGAATCATCCGCTGAACAATGTCTTTGGCATTGCCGAGGAAGTTTCTGTTCGCAAGCTCGTGGCGACCGAGGAGCGTCGGCGTCCCGATGTCGTCATTTCGGTCAACGGCATTGCGCTCGGCGTCATCGAGCTTAAGAAGGCGACCGTCAGCGTGGCGGACGGCATCCGCCAGAACTGGCGCAACCAGCAGAACGGCGAGATTCCGCACTTCTTCGCGACGACGCAGATTCTGATGGCGGGAAGTGAATCGGAGGGGCTTAAGTACGGAACGACGCGAACGCCCGAGAAGTATTGGCTCACATGGAAGGAACCATGCGGTGCGCCGTGCGCCGAGCCGAAGTTTGGACCGAAGCGGATCAAGAACCTTCTGGATCGCTCGATTGTGCAGTTTCTCGATCCCGAGCGGTTCCTTGCGTTCATCCACGACGGCGTCGTGTTCGACGCGGGCGTGAAGAAGGTGATGCGTCCGGCACAGTACTTCTGCCTGGAGGCGGCGAAGCCACGAATCGAAAAGAAGGAATCCGGCATCATCTGGCACTCGCAGGGGAGCGGCAAGTCGCTTTCGATGGTGTGGCTCGCCCAATGGATCAAGGAACATCGCACGGATGCGCGGGTCGTCATCATCACGGATCGCGACGAGCTCGACAAGCAGATCACGAACGGATTCAAGGACGCGGGCGAGACGCCGCACCGGGCGACGAGCGGAAACGACCTCATCGCCGCGCTTAACGACTCGAAGGTCCGGCTCATCACCACGCTCATCCACAAGTTCGGCGTGGCGGGCGATTCGGCGGCGAGCAAGGATGAGCGCATCAAGCTGAAGCGCAGTCCCGAACTCTACCTGAAGCAGGTTGCGGACCGGCTTCCGGCGGGATTCAAGGCGAAGGGCGATGTGTTCGTCTTCGTGGACGAATGTCATCGGACGCAAGGCGGCATCCTCAACAAGGCGATGAAGAGGATCGTGGGCGAGAACGTGATGCTGATCGGTTTCACGGGGACGCCGCTGCTCAAGTCCGAGAAAGACGCGCTCACCTCGCAGGCGAATTTCGGAAGCTTCATCCACACCTACAAGTTCGACGAGGCGGTGAAGGACGGCGTGATCCTTGATCTTCGCTACGAGGCGAGGGACGTGGAACAGGACCTGACGGACGACATCACGGTCGATCAGATCTTCGACGAGACCACGACACCCCTTACGCCCAAGGCGCGGGAGGCCCTCAAGGCACGGTGGGCGCAGATGCAGCAGCTCTTCTCGTCCAAGGACCGCTTGACGCGCATTGTCACGGACATCTGCAAGGACTTCACCATCAAGCCCGCGCTCAAGGAGGGGTGGGGCAACGCGATGCTCGTCTGCGAGAGCGTCTATCAGGCGTGTCGCTACTGGGAGATGTTCGAGCAAGTCGGATCCCCGCTTCGCGGACGGACTGCCGTTGTGACCAGTTACGACGGACACGAACCGGAGCTTTCGGAGGGCTTTACGGGCGATCTTGCCACAGAAGCCGATTACAAACACAAGATCGCGAAATGGATGTTCGGCGACCGGACGCCGGAGGAGTTCGAGGCGTGGGCGAAGGAGATGTTCATCGACCACCCGGGGGCGATGAAGCTCCTGATTGTCGTCGATAAGCTGTTGACGGGGTTTGATGCGCCGCCCGCAACCTATCTGTACATTGACAAGAAGATGGAGGACCATAATCTCTTTCAGGCGATCTGCCGCGTGAACCGCCTGAACGGCGAGAACAAGAAGTACGGCTACATCGTCGACTACAAACAGCTTTTCGCGAGTATCAGGGGGGCGGTCGAGGACTACACGAACGGTGCGTTCAAGAACTATTCGCCGGAGGATGTCTCGGGAATCATGCGGGATCGTCTGGTGCAGGGACGCAAGGACCTGGACGAGGCGCTGGAGGCATGCGATGAGCTTTGCGCCAACGTGAAGCCGCCGAAGGGACTGGATGATTACTTCGATTACTTCTGCTGGGACGGGAAGGTGACGCCGGTCGAGAAACAGCAGGAGGAGCTGGGGCGCAACGAGCGTATCCGGGAAGATTTCTACAAGGCGGTCGGAAAGGTCGTCAGGTGCTACAGCGAGATCGCGCTGGAGATGACGGGTGCGGGCTATACGGAGGACGAGGTTGTTGCGGTTCGGATGCGGGTCAACGACTACGACCAGATTCGCAATGCGGTTCAGAAGCGGTGTGGCGACTGGGTTGACTTCAAGTCCTACGATGCCGCGATGCGGGCGTTGCTGGACGGCTATGTGACGGCGAAGAATGCCGAGAAGCTGGCCGACCTCGGGGACCTCTCCTTCCTCGATCTTGTGGTGAAGAGGGGTCCGGACGATCCCGAGACGGAAAAGGTCAAGGATGGGCTTGGAGGCGAACGTGCGGCGGCGGAGACAATTGCGAGCGAAGTCAGGAGCTACATTGTTCGCAAGCGCGAGACGAATCCGGCCGAGTACCGCAAGTTCTCCGAGCGGATCAACCGTCTGCTTGCGGATTACGCCCGGAGCAAGATCGAGTACAAGAAATTGCTGGCTGAAATGGTGAGGCTGGCCGAGGAAGTGAAGGCGGAACGCGGCAATCTTGACCCGCGGCTGGACACCGAGGCGAAGAAGAGCCTGTATGATAACCTCGGGGAGAATACCGAGCTTGCCATCAAGGTGTGGGAGGCGGTCGTCGCCAATGCCAAGCCGGGATTCCGCACGAACACCATGCGCCGCAGAAAAGTGGAGATTGCGATAGCCGAAGCGTTGGAAGGGAGCGGGTTCGAGGTCGCCGACATCTATGGAATCGTCGAGCATCAGGAGGAATTCGAGTGAAGGTGATGGGCATTGATGTCGAGGTCGAGCGCAAGTCGATCAAGAATACGCACCTCTCTGTTTATCCACCGAATGGACGAGTTCATATCTCTGTGCCGGAGGAGCTTTCTGACAAGGACATTCGGAGTTTTGTCGTCAGCCATCTGGCGTGGGTGCGGCGTGAGGTGGAACGGATTCGTTCCCAACCGCGACAGACCCGACGGGAGTATGTCAGCGGGGAGAGCATCTACTGCCTTGGCAAACGATATCGGCTTTCAATCACGAATGAAGATAAAGGGGCGGTTGAACGGATCGCCTGGGGCGGAACGACGCTTCGGCTTTTTGTCCGAGAGGGGAGTTCGCGCGATCATCGCGGCAGAATCGTGGAGTCATGGCAGAAGGAGATGCTTAAATCGGAGCTTGAGCGGTTGATGGAGAAATGGTGTGCCAAACTCAAGATTGAGGAACCCTCATGGCGTTTGCGGCGTATGAAATCCCGTTGGGGAAGTTGTAGTCGTATGAAACGCACCATGATCTTCAACACGGCGTTGGCTCGGGTTCCGGCCCGCTGCGTCGAGTATGTTGTGGTCCATGAATTGACCCATCTTGAGGTTGCAAATCATGGCGCTGATTTCCAGGCCTTGTTGTCCGTTCGAATCCCTCGCCATGCCACGCTGCGCAAGGAGCTGAACGAGTTTATCGCGTTATCATAAAAAATCGGTGGATGCGCTCCTCGCAGGAGCCGGGCGTGCAGACGGTTGTGGAGAGGTACGGTTGAGGAAAGGCTTGACGGGAGGTCGTGGGGTGTGTTAGACTACTTTCGGCCCGAGGGGGAGACTTTCGGGGATGATTCTTGCTTTTTCTTAAACTTGAAAGGAATGAAGATGAAGAACGCGTTGTTGATGATGGCGGGCGCGTGTGCGTTCGCGGCGGGCGCGGCGGTGACGCCGGCGTCGATTTTCGGCGATGGCATGGTGCTGCAGCGGGATAAGCCCGTGCGCGTGTGGGGCACGGCCGCGGCGGGCGAAGCGGTGACGGTGGCGTTTGCGGGCAAGACGGCGCAGACCCAGGCTGCGGCCGATGGCGCCTGGCGGGTGGAACTGCCGGCCTTTGCGGCGTCGAAGGAAGGGCGCACGCTCGAGATCAAGGGCGCGACGAATGCCGTGGCGTTCAGGGACATCCTGGTGGGCGAAGTGTGGTTCGTCTGCGGCCAGTCCAACACCGAGTGCCCGCTCTGGGGCGGCAATCCGCATTTCCGCGACGCCTTCGGTGCCTCGACGGCCATGATGCAGAAGAAGCGTTGCGTGCGTTTCGCCTACACGTCGAACTACCGCTGGTCTACGGCGCCGAAGACGGCGTTCGAGAAGAAGGTGGAGTGGAAGGAATTCACGCGCGAGAACCTGATGAAGGGCTCGAGCTTCTCGGCGATGGGCGCCTACTACGCGCTTGAGCTCTACAGCGCGCTCGATATTCCGGTGGCGGTGATCGGGTCCTACTGGGGCGGTACGCGCATCGAGCCGTGGACGCCGCGCTGCGGGTTCGAGGCGGTCGCGACCTGCAAGACGGAAGCTGCCCACCAGCCGAACCGGCAGGATCGGCGCGGCCACCAGCAGCCGATGGTGCTTTGGAACGAGCAGGTGGCGCCGTGGACGCCGTTCCAGATCCGCGGCTTCATCTGGTACCAGGGGTGCTCGAACGCGGGTGAATACGGCCACTACTGCGACCTGATGCACGCGCTCTACAGGGGCTGGGCGAAGGCGTTCGCCAATCCCGATCTGAAGCTCTACTTCGTGCAGCTCGCGCCGTGGGGCTTTGGCGACATCGCGAAGATCCAGGAAGCGCAGGCGAAGTTCGCCGCCGAGGAGAAGAACGCGGGCATGGCGGTGATCAACGACTGGGGCAACCTTGCGGACATCCATCCGAACAACAAGCTCGTGGTGGGCAAGCGCCTTGCGCTCCACGCGCTCAAGAAGGACTACGGTTTCACCGACATCGTGGCCGATTCGCCCACGCTCAAGACGTGGAAGATCGAGGGCGACCGTTTCGTCCTTTCCTTCAACGATGCGAACGGCTGGTATCTCTACAACCCGAACTGGACGCCGGACAACGGCTTTGAAATCGCCGGTGCCGACGGCAAGTGGGTGAAGGCTCAGATCGTGAACCTCGCTGTGGACCGCCGTTCGAGTCGCAGCGGGGGCGTGATCAACGGGCGCGATCTCATCGTTTCCGCGCCCGGCGTCGCCGCGCCCAAGAAACTGCGCTATCTCTATTCCCGCCCGTGGTACGGCGCGGTCTACAGCGATGCGGGCCTTCCGCTCGGCGCCTTCCACATCGGCGAATAAAGCGGGCCTGAGTCAAACCAGGAGACAATTCGTTTAAGATTGTCTGTCAGATTCGGGGGGCCGATTCGCCTTACATGCTGTAACCCCCATAAGGGGAGAAAGTGAAGGTGCGATATGTTCAATAAGAAAATCGGTTTGGCTCTCGTTTGCGCGTTGGTGTTTGCGGTTCCGGCTTTTGCGCATCACCACCATCACCACCGCCACCATCGTTGGGGCTGGGTGGTGCCGCCGCCTCCGCCGCCGCCCTATTGGGTGCGCCCGGCGCCTCCTCCGCCTCCTCCGCCGCCGATCGTCATCCCCCGGCCGTGGTACTAACCCCGACGGGACGATTCGTTGGCGTACACGCGCTCCACTCGCTTCTTGCGGTGGAGCGCTTGTTTTATTGTCACATGGTGTGAATTTCTGGCACAGGGAAAAGGGCTTTGACGAGTGGCATGTTTTCTGCTAAACTTTCGGCGGAAGGAGATTTTAGATCATGAATGCTGAAAAATATACAACGAAAGTTCGGGAAGCTCTCGAAACGGCGCAGAATGTGGCGCGCCATCATGGGCAGACCGAGATCGACGTGGAGCATGTGCTTTTCGCCCTCGTGAAGGATTCGCAGGGGCTCGTGCCGAGCCTCTTCACGCGGATGGGCGCGGGCATCGCCCCGCTCACGGCGCGGCTCGAGGAGGCGATCAATGCGAAGCCCCGCATCACCGGTTCCGTTGAGATGGATAAGATCTACATTTCAAACGACCTCGCGAACGTCCTCACGAAGGCCGAAGATGCGGCTGTGGAGATGAGGGACGAATATGTTTCCGTTGAACATCTCGTTCTTGCCATGCTCAAGGGCGGGGACGGCGCCTGTGCGAAACTCTTGAAGGATGCGGGCGTGGAGGAGGCGGGCTTCCTCGCCGCCCTGCGCGCCGTGCGCGGCAACCAGCGCGTGACGACGGATAACCCCGAAGGCCAGTACGAGGCGCTGAAAAAATATGGAACCGACCTCGTGGCGCTTGCGCGCTCCGGCAAGCTCGATCCCGTCATCGGGCGCGACACGGAAATCCGCGACGTCATCCGCATCCTGTCGCGGAAGACGAAGAACAACCCCGTGCTCATCGGCGAACCCGGCGTGGGCAAGACGGCGATCGTGGAGGGGCTTGCACAGCGCATCGTGAAGGGCGACGTGCCGGAAGGCCTGAAGGACCGCACCGTCTTCTCGCTCGACATGACGGCCCTGATGGCGGGCGCCCAGTATCGCGGCCAGTTCGAGGAACGCCTCAAGGCCGTCCTAAACGAGATCCGCGCGGCGAACGGACGCATCATCCTCTTCATCGACGAAATCCACACGATCGTGGGCGCGGGCAAGACGGAGGGTTCGCAGGATGCCGGCAACATGCTTAAACCCATGCTCGCGCGCGGCGAACTCCACTGCGTGGGCGCGACGACGCTTGACGAATACCGCAAGTACATGGAAAAGGACGCGGCGCTTGAGCGGCGCTTCCAGCCCGTGCAGGTGGATCCGCCGAGCGAAGAGGACGCCGTGTCGATTCTGCGTGGTCTCAAGGAACGCTTCGAGAAGTACCACAACGTGCACATTCGCGACGAAGCGATCGTGAACGCCGTCACGCTCTCGGCGCGCTATATCCAGGATCGCTTCCTGCCCGACAAGGCGATCGACCTGCTCGACGAGGCCTGCGCCTCGATTCGCACCGAGATGGATTCGTGCCCGGCCGAGCTCGACGAGGTTTCGCGCCATGCGCGGCGCCTCGAGATCGAGGGCATTGCCCTTGAGAAGGAAACGGACGAGGCCTCGAAGAAGCGTCTTGAAGAACTGAAGAAGGAACTCGCCGAACTCAAGGCCAAGGCGGAGGCGATGACCGCGCGGTGGAAAAACGAGAAGGGCGCTTTGGAAGAGGTGAAGCGCGTTCGCGCCCAGCTCGACGAAAAGCGCCATGCCTACGACGAGGCGATGCGCGTGGGCGATATGGCTGCTGCGAGCAAGCTCCTCTACGGCGACATCCGCCAACTCGAAGAAACGCTCAAGGGCCATGAGGAGAAGATCGCCCGGCAGGGCGGCGAGCAGATGCTCCGCGAAGAGGTGACGGCGGACGAAATCGCCGAAGTCGTTTCGCGCTGGGCGGGGATTCCCGTGACGAAGCTCCTCGCGGGCGAACGGGCGAAACTGCTCACTCTCTCCGAAACGCTCCATGCGCGCGTGATCGGCCAGGACGAGGCGGTGGACGCGGTGGCGGATGCCGTCTTGCGCTCCCGCGCCGGCATCAAGAACCGGCAGCGTCCCGTGGGCGCCTTCCTCTTTCTCGGGCCGACGGGCGTGGGGAAGACGGAACTTGCGAAGGCCCTCGCGGCGGAACTCTTCGACGACGAGGCCTCGATGGTGCGCATCGACATGAGCGAATACATGGAGAAGCACACGGTGTCGCGCCTCGTGGGCGCGCCTCCCGGCTACGTCGGCTACGAGGAGGGTGGCCAGCTCACTGAAGCCGTGCGGCGCAAGCCCTATTCCGTCGTCTTGCTCGATGAAATCGAAAAGGCGCATGCCGACGTGTTCAATCTGCTCCTGCAGGTTTTGGACGACGGCCGCCTCACCGATTCGCACGGCCGCACGGTCTCCTTCCGCAACGCCGTGGTGATCATGACGTCGAACGCGCCGCGCGAAGAGCTCAACCGGATTTTCCGGCCCGAGTTCATCAACCGCCTCGACGAGATTCTCGCGTTCAAGAGCCTCACGGAAGGCGAGATCAAGTCCATCGTGAAACTCCAGCTCAAGGATTTCGCGAAGCGACTTGCGGAGCAGGAGGTGGGCTTTGAAATCGACGAGGCGGGCATCGAGGTGCTCGCGAAGGACGGCTACGACCCGGCCTACGGGGCGCGTCCCGTCAAGCGCGCGCTGCAGCGCGACCTTGAAACGCCCGTCGCCCGCGCGCTCGTGGCGGGAACCTATCCGCCGGGCTCGACGGTGCACGTGACGGGCGAGAGAGGGGCCCTCGAATTGAAGGAGGTGGATGCATGAAATTCCGCATCCACCATAAGGCCGTCACCGCGTCGACCAATCTCGACGCGCGTGCGGGCGCCCCGGGCGACGTCTATACGGCGGCGGAACAGACGGCCGGCCGCGGGCGGCTCACCCATCGCTGGCTTTCCCCGCCGGGGGTGAATCTCATGATGAGCGCCGTCTTCGACGTGGAAGGGCTCGCGCCCGAGTTGGTCTCCACCTTTCCGCTGATGGCGGGGCTTGCCGTGCGCGACGCGCTCGTGCGCTTCCTCCCGAACGGAACGGAGAAGCGCAAGGGCGGCGCGGCGGCGCCTGCCGTCCTTTTGAAGTGGCCGAACGACGTGCTCGTTGACGGCCGGAAAATCGCCGGCATCCTCTGCGAACGCCTGGGAGAGTGCGTCATCGCGGGCATCGGCGTGAATGTCAACGAGACGTCGTTCGATCCGGAAATCGCGCCTCGGGCGACGTCGCTTGCCTGTCTGCGGGGGGCAGGGGGCATCGTTTCCGTGGATATGGTGCGCGATGCGGTTCTCGCCGCGCTCGACCGGCGTTTCGCCGATTGGCGGGCGAAGGGTTTTGCGGCAATGCATGCGGACTATGTCGCCGTGGATGCGCTTGCCGGGCGTACGATTTCCGTTCGCCAGACCGACGACGACACGGCGCCGATCACGGGCCGCTGCGACGGCGTGATGCCGGATGGAACGCTCCTCGTTGCCGGCACGCCGATTTTCGCAGGTGAAGCCCACGTGCAGATGTGATATAATAGCTCCTTCAAAGAGTTTGAAGGAGCGAGCATGGCGGATGCAGATAAAAGCGAACGCGCGACGTTGACGTCGCGCTTGGGATTTTTGATGCTGGCGGCGGGATGCGCCGTGGGCCTCGGGAACGTGTGGCGTTTCCCGTATGTGGCGGGTGCGAACGGCGGCGCGGCGTTCGTCATCGTGTATCTCTTCTTCTTGGCGGTTCTGGGCTTCCCGCTCCTGATGGCGGAACTGGCCGTGGGGCGCGGGGCGCAGAGGGGAATCGCCGGGGCTTTGGCGGCGCTCGCGCCGTCCCGTTGGGCGAAGGCGTGGGGCGCGCTCGGGCTTTTGCTCTTCGCGGGAAATTTCATTTTGATGATCTACTACACCGACGTCTCGGGCTGGCTGCTCAACTACACGGGAAACTATCTCCGCGGGGTGCCGCCCGGCGGCGACCCGGCGGCGGCGTTCGCTGCGCTGCGGGCCGATACGGCAACCTGCAGCGCGTACATGTTCCTCGGGGTTGCCCTCGCCACGGCCATCTGCCTTGCGGGCGTGGTGAAGGGCGTGGAGAGGGCGACGAAGTTCATGATGCTCTCTCTCCTCGCGCTTCTTGTGGCCTTGGCCGTGAAGGCCGTTTCGCTTCCGGGGGCGGGCGAGGGGCTCGCCTTCTATCTCGCGCCCGATTGGACGAAATTCATGGCCCATCCCGTGAAGGCGGTTTTCGATGCGATGGGCCAGGCGTTCTTCACGCTTTCGCTCGGCATCGGGGCGATGACGATTTTCGGCAGCTACACGAAGCGGACGCACTCGCTCGTTTCGGAAAGCGTGTGGATCATCGCAATCGATACCTTCGTGGCGCTCCTTGCGGGGCTCATCGTCTTCCCGGCATGCGCGGCGTACAAGGTGCCCTACACGTCGGGGCCGGGGCTCATCTTCGTGGCGCTCCCGAAAGTGTTTGCCGCGATGCCGGGGGGCCGCGTGTGGGGCTTCGCCTTCTTCCTCTTCCTGTCGTTCGCGGCGCTCACCACGATCGTGGCCGTTTTCGAGTGCCTCATCGGCGGCGTGGTGGATGAATGGAGGCTGAAGCGCGCACGCGCCGTCCTTTTGGTCGGGCTCGGCGTGGGGGCGTGTTCGCTGCCGTGCGTCCTCTTCGAGCCGGTGCTCGGGTGGGAGGATTTCGCCGTGAGCCAGCTGTGGTTGCCGCTCGGCGGGCTCTCGCTCAGTTTCTTCGTGACGCGCTCCTCGTTCGGATGGGGGTGGGCGAATTTCCGGGAGGAGGTCTCGACCGGCCGGGGGTGGCCGCTCCCCGCCTGCCTGCGGCCGTGGATGGCCTGGGGCGTTCCCGGGCTCATCCTGGCGCTGCTCGTTGGCGGACTTTTGCAAAGATGAGGTGCTAGGGATTTTCAATGGAATTTCAATCCTTGATGGTTCGTTTTATGTTATAATAACAGACATGAAAAAAATCATGAATCTCTTTGGTGCCTTTGGCTTGTGCCTGGGCGTTTCGGCGGCTTCGTTCATCACGTATGAGGATTTCGGCGCAATCGGCGACGGAAAGACGGACGACATGGACGCCATTGTCGCCGCGCATGCCGCTGCGAACAGCAAGGGCCTTCCCGTGCGCGCGGCTGCGGGCAAGACCTACTTCATCGGCAAGGCCGGGAAGACGGCCGTCATCAAGACGGATGTCGATTTCGGCACGGCGAAGTTCATCATCGACGACGTCGGCTGCCCGAACATCCACGCCGCGATCTTCCATGTTCAGCCGAGCCGCAAGGCGGAGAGCGTGAAGGGCCTCGGCGCGCTTGCGCTGGGAACGACGCGCATCGAGGCGAAGCTGCCGGGGGCGTGCCTCTTGCGGCTTGAAGACAACACGGTGCGCCACTTCATCCGGTGGGGCGCGAACCAGAACAACGGCACGGCGCAGCGCGAGATGCTGCTGGTCGACGCGACGGGCAGGATCGATCCGAAGACCCCGCTCACGACGGCGTTCAAAACGGTGACGAGGGCCACGGCGTTCCCGCTCGAGACGACGCCGCTCACGATCAGGGGCGGGCAGTTCACGACGATCGCGAACCAATGCGAATCGAAGTACAACTACCATGGGCGCAACATCGCGATCAACCGTTCGAACGTGCGCCTCTTGGGCGTGCGCCACGACGTGACGGGCGAGCTCGACCACGGCGCGCCCTATGGCGGGTTCGTCTCCGTGGGATGCTGTGCGGACGTGGTTGTTTCCAACTGCATCTTCACGGCCCATCGCACCTACCGCACGATCGGCAACGCGGGCGTGCCCGTGAGCATGGGGTCCTACGACCTCAACTGCGGCGAGGCCGTCAACGTCTCGTTCCTCGACTGCCGCCAGACGACGGACATCAACGACTCGCGCTACTGGGGCCTCTTCGGCTCGAACTTCTGCCGCAACTTGCTCTTCGACCGCTGCGCGTTCTCGCGCTTCGACGCGCACATGGGCGTTGTGAATGCGACGGTGCGCAATTCCGAGCTCGGCCACATGGGCATCAACGCCATCGGCTTCGGGACGTTCCTCGTGGAGAACACGACGGTGCACGGGCACGGGGCCTTCTTCAATCTGCGGAGCGACTACGGCAGCACGTGGAAGGGCGATTTCATCATCCGGAACTGCGTGTTCAAGCCGCGCACGAAGGGAGGCGTGCAGCTCATCGGCGGCCACCACAACGGGAAGCACGATTTCGGCTATCCGTGTTCCATGCCGCGGCGTTTCGTGGTGGAAGGCCTCACGATCGACGATTCGCAGGTGTCGCCGAAGGCGGGCGGCCCCTACATCTTCGGGAATCTCAAGCCGAACGACAAGCCCGGCGCCGCGCCCGACCCCTATCCCTACGCGGTGACGGAGGACGTGGTACTGAAGGACGTGAAGGTGCTCAGCGGCAAACCCCTCCTGGTGAGCCCCAATCTCCATACGTTCCGCAACACGCGGGTGACGAAGAAATGACGGTTGCGGATTACGGCTGGGACGGCGCGCCGGTTCCGGGCGCCGGTACGTGCGCGGCGCGCGTGCTCGGCACGTGGGGCGACTTCTACCGCATCGTGTGCGATGCGGGCGAAGGCATCGCGCGGAAGAAGGCCTCCGCCTTCCACGGCCACCCCGAGGCGGTCATCCCCACGACGGGCGACTTCGTGGCGCTCAAGTGGAACCCCCAGGGCGAGAGCCGCATCCTCGCCACGCTCCCGCGCCATTCGCATTTCACGCGCGCGGCGGCGGGGAGCGAGGGCCGGAAGGCGCAGACGATCGCCGTCAATTTCGATACGCTCTTCTTTCTCATGTCGATGAACCAGAACTTCAGCGTGCGGCGCCTGGAGCGCTTCCTCTCCCTTGGGCGCGCCTCGGGCGCGCCCGTGGTGGTGCTCCTCACGAAGAGCGATCTTGTGAGCGAAGCCGAACGGGTGCGCCTGGTGGAAGAGGCGCGCGCCCATGCGTGCGGCGCGGAGGTCCATGCGATTTCCGCGCTGACGCGTGCCGGGCTCGAGGCGCTTACGCCCTACGTGCAGCCGCGCCGCACGCTCGCGTTCATCGGGTCCTCGGGGGTGGGGAAGTCTTCGCTCGTCAACGCCCTTGCGGGCGACGAGCTCATGCCCACTTTGGAAATCCGCGAATGGGATGCGAAAGGGCGCCACACCACCACCGAGCGCGAACTCGTGCGCCTTCCCTCCGGCGCGCTCGTCATCGATACGCCCGGCATGCGCGAACTCGGCATGTGGGAGGCGGAGGACGGCATTGCCGATACCTTCGGCGACGTCGAGGCGCTTTTCGCGCAGTGCCGATTTTCCGACTGCCGCCACGACACGGAACCCGGCTGTGCGGTGAAAGCGGCCCTTGCATCCGGCGCCCTCTCTCCTGAACGCTGGCTCGCCTACAGCCGCCTCAAAGCCGAAGCCGCCCACGAAACCGCCCGCCAAGCCGAATCCACCCACCGCTATCGCAAGTGACAACGACAGGAACTCGCATGTTTTAAACGTAATAAGAGGAGAGAGCAAATGACGTACAAGATCGACCAGGATCGTTCGACGGCGGAAGATCCGCAGACGCGGCAGGTCGAAGGATCGAATGTTGCAATCATGTTGAAACATGCCATTCTTTCCGGCACAGGACTGGGGTTGGCGCGTCGTTGCGTGATGGCGATCATCGTGGGCCTCGTGGTGTGCTGCGCGTCCTCTGTAAGTGCCTTGACGGAGGTCGCCTCAGGCATCGAGTGGACTTATGAGGTCAGCAACGATGAAGCGTCCGTCGAAGGGATTCCGTCTTCAACGACGGGAAAAGTGGTTATTCCGTCGACTCTTGGAGGATGCAAGGTGACGAGCATCGGGGATTGGGCGTTTGAGGGTCGCAGCGGTTTGACGTCGGTGACGATTCCTTCGGGCGTGACGCGTATCGGGGATTGGGCGTTTGAGTATTGCCGCGCTCTGACGTCGGTGGAGATCCCTTCGAGCGTGACGCGTATCGGGGATTGGGCGTTTTCGAGTTGCAGCGGTTTGACGTCGGTGACGATTCCTTCGAGCGTGACGCGTATCGGGGATTGGGCGTTTGAGTATTGCAGCGCTCTGACGTCGTTTGTTGTTGATGCGGATAATCCTGCTTACTGTTCCCTGAACGGGTTACTGTGTTCCAAGGATGGTAAAGTGGTGATTTCTGGGGTGAACGGCGACGTGATGATTCCCGAGGGCGTGATGACCATCCGGTTTTCTGCGTTTGCTAGTCACAGCGGTTTGACGTCGGTGACGATTCCTTCGAGCGTGACGAGTATCGAGGCAGAGGCGTTTTGGAGTTGTCGCGCTTTGATGTCGTTTGTTGTTGATGGGGATAATCCTGAGTATTGTTCCTTGAACGGGTTGTTGTGCTCCAAGGACGGTAGCGTAGTGATTTCCGGGGTGAACGGCGACGTGACGATTCCCGAGGGCGTGACGCACATCTTGGATTCTGCGTTTTTCGGTTGCCGCGCTCTGACGTCGGTTGTGATTCCTTCGGGCGTGACGAACATCGAGAATTATACGTTTTTGGAGTGCAGTGCGCTAACGTCGGTTGTGATTCCTTCGAGCGTGACGAACATCGGGCATTCGGCGTTTTCTGGTTGCAGCGCTCTGACGTCGGTGGTGATCCCTTCGAGCGTGACGAGCATCTGGTCTTGGGCGTTTTATGATTGTGACGCATTGAAAGTCGTGTATGTCGATGTCGGCGATGCTGGCCGCGTCAGGGAATTGTATGATTGGCCGGTTGGCGTTTCGTTTGTCGAGATGGCTTCCCCGTTGGTTTTGGGCGACTTGGCGGCTTCGGTTGCGGGCGACCCGGTGAACGGTTTTGTCGTTCGGTCAAGTGCCAGGGTGACGGCGGTGGAGATGTTGATTCCGCAGGAGATCGATGCTGCGAAGGTGACGGTTGAAGTGTCGCCGCAGGTGGCGAGCGCCAAGCCGAACGGGGCGGCGATGAAGGTGGTCCGCGGCGATGCGGACATCACCGCCTTCCTGGACATCCCGCCGGCGGTGAACGGCGTCGTCGATCTCGCCCGGGCGTCGGTGAAGGCGGCCATTGTCGGCGAGGTGCTGGATCCCGGGCGGGGCGCGGTCATCGAGCTGAATCCGTCCAATCCGGTGTTGACGACGGCGAACACGCGCAAGGGGCTTGTCTACCAGCTGCGCGAGGGTGTGACGCTTGACACGATGGCCGACGGCGCGCGCATCGTCGGCGACGGGCGGCCCTGGACGCCGCCGATCACCGTGAAGGGCGGCCGTTCGGCGTTCTATGCCATCCGCGTGGGCAAGTGACATCCGCCGTGCGTGGTGATTGATGATGGTGGGTGATGGGGCGATTGACGATGGACATCTGTGTTGGAATTTGTTAAACTATCTGTCAAAAGCTTCGCGATGGGTGCGGGGCGGTTCCAAGTTCGGTCAAGGTGGGCCGTTTATAAGGAGTGAACAATGAGAAAGTTGTTGGCGTTTTTCTCGGTTGCGGGCGTGGCGGCTCTGGCGTTCGGGGTCACGGTTGACGTGGTATCCTTCAACCGAGCCTGCCCGTTTACGCTTTCAGGCTATCGCGGCGCCTCGACGCTGGTGGATTTCCCGGTGGCGGTGCGGCTTTCGGAGAACATCACCGGCTTTCGTTATTCGGATTGTGCGGCCAATGGCGCCGACCTCCGGTTCGCCGACGCGGCCGGTAATCTGATTCCGCACGAAGTCGAGTCATGGGACCCTTCGGGCGAATCCATCGTGTGGGTGAAGGTGCCCGCGCTCTCCGGCACCGATACCGGCATTCTCCTCTATTACGGGCAGAAAGAAGGCGCCACGCTCCCGGCGGTGGACTCGCGCGAGGTGTGGACGAAGTTCGTCGCCGTCGTCCACGGCGGCGCCGACCTTCACGACTCCTCTCCCAAGCAGGTCGCCGTGGCGAATGGCGGCGGGGTGACGCCCACCATGACGAGCGGTGTCATCGGCGGCGGCGTCAACAAGCCCGTGCGCAACTCGATTGGCGTCAACGTGGCGAACCCGATCAAGAACGGCATTCTCACCGATACGACGCGATTCACGCTTTCCGCCTGGTTCAAGTTCACGAGCACGGGCACGGACTGCATCGTTGCGAGCAAGAAGGCCTGGGGCGGTACGGGGTTCCTGCTTCTCTGCCAAGCGGGAAACTACATGTCGTGCGCGGTGGCGAGTACCCATCAGCCGGGGTCCACGAACGGGAAGGGCAGATTGGTGCAGAACCAGTGGAGCCATGTCGGGTTCTCATACGTCGCAACCGGCGACCTCCGCACCTATTTCGACGACGCCTGCATCTATTCGCTCTCAACGGCCAAGGCGCTCGGTGACGAGAATCTGGATTTCTGGACATTCGGCAGCTATGGCATGACCGCCTCCGGCGACAGCCACAGCGGCGACATCGACGAAATGCGCATCTACGACGGCATTGCAACGGCGGACTGGATGCAGGCCGAATACGATTCGATCGCCGTGGCGGCTTTCGCCGCGCCGGGTGCGGCGATGGATGTCTCGGCGGGGCGCCTGCCCAATGCGGCGGTCGTATCCGACATCCGCAGCACGGCTGCGGGAATCGTCGTTTCCGGCGCGGTTTCGCAGATTCGCGACGGTGCAACGTCGCTTGATCTGGTCATCCGCTGGGGCGACACCGAGGCTCTTGCCGGGGGCGTGGTTGCAGTGGGGACGTTCACGGAAGTCGGCCAGACGTTCACGGCCACCATCCCCGCGACGCAAATGGGGGGAACGTATTTCTATCGGTTGGAGATGGCGCCGGGCGAAGGGCCGGCCGATCTCTCGGAAATCGATTCGAAAATCTTCTCGGGGATCGGCGCGACATGGCGGCCGCAATCCGCCGACGCCACCTGGCGCTCGACGGCATGGCAGTTGGGAGGAACGCTTTTCGACTTTGGCGCCAAGTGGAGCGCGATCTTCGATGGCGCCGAGGTGCCTTTCATTGAAACCATCAATCTCCCCGATGCCATTGTGGCCGACGTGGTGACGGTGACGGGGGCAAAAAACTACGCCATTGCCGGCACGGGTAAAATCGCCGCGTCCAAATTTGTGAAGTCCGGAGCCGGCGTCTTGACGACCATGGTGGAACGGTTTGCCGAGCCGATCAACATCGACGTGGCGGAAGGTACGTTGAACGCGACGGGGACGGTGTTTTTCGCCACGACGCCGGCCGGGGTGTCGTCCCTCACGGTGGGCGGAGGCGACGCGCCGGCGCAATTTCTCATGGACCATATCGATGCCACGTTCGGGCGGGACAACGGCAGCGAGGCGGTGGTGAGCGTGCGCCGGAACGGCCTCATCTACAATGAGTCCGCCCAGTGGATCCGTCTCGGCGGCGGGCCGGGCGCGCATTGCCAGGTCACGATCGAACAAGGCGGCGAGATCGACGGCAACTATGTGATGATCGGTTCCATGGCTGCCGTCGGCGAAGCCCGGGTGGCGGGCACGCTCACCGTACGCGGCAACGTGCTGGGCGTTGGCGAGGGCAGCAACTCCTCGTTGACCCTCCTGCCCGGCGGGCGCGTTCGCGCGCGCGGCGCGCAGGCCTGGAACAATTCTTCCACGTGGGGCAGCTACACCGGTACTTCAACCATCCATGTCGATGACGGCACCTTCGAACTCTATCCGGTGGCCGCCTACGCGAACACGACGCCCATTCTCAACACACTCGTGCCGGTCACCTACGAGAACGCCATCACCTTCGACATCCCGACGGGCGGCTCGACCTTCTGCCGCGCCCCGCTCCGCAATGTCACCGAAAACGGCACGGCGCGCTTCGTCAAGACCGGCGGCGGCCTTCTCACCTATTCGGCGGATCCCGCCGGAATCAGCGGCGTCATCGACGTGCAGGCCGGCGAGCTCGTCTTCTCGCCGGCGATTGCGGAGGAGGCAGATATCCAGCTCAAGGTCGCCCCGAATGCCGCCATCGGCTTTGACGAGGCTGGCGGTTGGGCGAAGGTGCTCAAGCACCTGCCGAAGGACAGCGCCTGCGGGCTGATGCTCTTCGCCAGCAACAAGGACGAGACCATCGACATCTCGGAGTATCCGAACCTTCGGGTCATTCTCACCATGGGCACGTTCACGGGCAAGATCATCACCGCCGACAACCATCTGGTGCTCGATCTTGCCGGCCGGGCGCTTGTCTTCGACTCCGAGCTGGCCGATGTGGCGGGACATCCCGCGAAGCTCACGGTGATGGACAGCGTCGGCGGCAGCATCGTCCATGTCAAGTCGGTCAACAGTTCGATGACCGGCGGGGCGACGGTGAAGAATGGCGTCACGCTGGCGATGTATGGCCCGGAAGGCAACGCATTCGCCTTGGGGCCGACGGGGCCGGTGAAGCTCGAGAGCGGATCCATCCTCCAGCTCGACGCCAAGTCGATCGATCCGAATTTCATCCGCAACCGCGTGACCGACGATTCCGACCCCGCGTTCATCTTTGTGCAGAACTATGCGGCCGCGTGCAATGTGGATGTCTCGCGTTTCCCGAACTGCCGTGTGGGCATCAACGGCGGTACGTCCTGTTCGATGACGGGCGCTTTGACCCCGTACGGCAACACCTATCTCCTCGGCGGCGGCAATACGGCCTACGCTTCGAGTAACACGGGTTTGAAACCCGGGGTGATGGCCGATGTCGATCTCGATACGCCCCGGTCGGTGGTCGTCGACCGCCCCGGCCTCATCAACCTCTCCGATCCCGCCAACAGCTATTCCGGCGGCACGGTGGTCACCAACGGCGGATGCGTCTACATCGCGGGCAACGACGGTTTCGGCAAAGCGCCCGACAGCTTTGACGCGTACAATGTCCTCATCAATGGCGGCGTGCTGCGCCAGGGCAGCGCCAACACCACCCTCGCCGCGACGCGCGGCATCTGGGTGGGCGACGAAGGCATGGTCTATCATCCGTGGGGCGGCTACACGCTCACGGTTCCCGGTGGCCTCGGCGGCACGGGCGACATCACGGTGACCGACAGCGGGCACCTCACGCTGACCGGCGAGAACAATACGTGGAACGGGCACCTCACGTTCAACAACCAGAGCGTGTTCACCATCGGCGACGGCGAGCACTTCTCCTGGGCCTCCACGGGCGGCATCGACACGAAGAACGCCAGTTCGACGCTGATTCTCAAGACCGATTCCGACACCGCCACCTTTGCGGACACCTACACGGGCGTGGGCGCATTGCGCAAGGAAGGCGACGGCGTGTTGACGCTTTCCGCCGCGTCGCAGGCGACGGGACGCGCCACGGTGGCAGATGGTACCCTGCGCTTGACGGGATCCGCCGCGCTCGCGTCCGCCTCCGCCATCGTCAACAATGGCGAAATCCTTGTGGAGCGTTCTGGGACGGCGACGGACATTTTCGGCGTACAGCCGATCTTCGGGTCCGGGGTGGTCCGTTTCCCCGACGCGGGGGATGTGACGATCGACCGTTCGCTCTCGGGGTTGCGTTTGCTCGAAGTCGCCGCCGGCCACACGGCGACGTTCACGGTACCCGCGCCCGATACCGAAATCTCGCTGACGGACGGTGCATCGGTGAAGCTTGCCGCCACGACGACCAGCGGCTTTGACGACTTCGTGTTCAACGGCAAGGCCACCAAGATCGCCTCCGATGAAATCCAGCTCACGTCCGCCTCGCCGACCTACCAGGCCGGCACCGCGTATTGGCGGCAGCGCATCGACCTGGCCCAGCCCTGGGAGGCGCGGTTCGTTTTCAAGGCCGTCAATCCGCCTGCCCAGCCGGCGGACGGCTTTACCTTCGTGATCCAGTGCGCCGGCGAGAATGCGATGGGCGCAAATGGCGGAAAGCTGGCGGTCGACACCGTCAAACCCTCGTTCGGCGTGGGCTTCAACCACTGGGGCGGGACCTCGATCGGCTGGATCGAGAACGGCGCGCGCGTCGGCTTCGTCACTGCGCTCGATGGTATCACGTTGCTCGCGAATCCCGAGATTACGGTGGCCTACGATGGTTTCGGCACGGTCAAAACGGTAGTCA
This sequence comes from Kiritimatiellia bacterium, assembly GCA_045617985.1. Classification (GTDB taxonomy): domain Bacteria; phylum Verrucomicrobiota; class Kiritimatiellia; order RFP12; family UBA1067; genus RUG572. The sequence goes on along the minus strand of JAZLJP010000001.1, from coordinate 29,730 downwards.
CCGAGGGGGATAGGGTCTACTCCCAGGAACGGAACGTGAATCTCAGGGACTACCTCGGTAACGCCATGGCTTGGATCGGTTTTACCGGTGGTACCGGCGGGGCGGTGTGCGATCAGCGCATTTGCGACTTCCACTTCACGCAGGGCGGGGCGAAGGCGGCGCCGGAGCTCGCGCCGTCCAACGATTCGCGTTGGCAGCTCAACTCGAGCGCGGTGTACGAGGAAGTTGACGGTAAACCCATGTTCTGCCTCACCCCGGCTGCCAACTATGTCACGGGTTCGGTGGTACGTACGGAACGGATCTACACGGGGCGTCCGTTCACGATCCGCGGCAAGTACCGGTATGACAGCTGCACGTCGGCGGCGCCGGCGGATGGTGCTGCGATCTTCCTTCAGAACAACGGCCTGACCGCCTGCGGCGCATACGGCGGCAGCGTGGGCGTGAGCGGCATTTCCACGGCCATCGGCTGGAAGCTCAACATTTACAATTCCAACTCCCTGGCGCCGGTGAAGAGCGGTGCAATCGGTACGGCCGTGGCTTCCAGCGTGGACTTCCGCAACGCGCAGGAAACGGACTTTATCCTCTCGTACCGCCCGGGCGTCTTGACGCTCACGGTGGCGCAGGGCGAGACCAGCCATACGGTGACGCAGGAGGTCAATCTTTCGGACTACTTTGGCGCGCCCGGCATGTACTTCTCTGCCAGTGGCGGCACAGGGGCCTACAATGCGAAACAGTACGTCTATGACTTCTCGATGCAATATGACGACGAGGCCGGCAGTACCGAATTCGGCGGTGGCTACGGTTCGCTCGTCTGCGAGGGCGCGTCGACGGTCGAGGTCGCGGCCGATGCGGCCAAAACGGTGGAGGTCGGAACGCTGGCGCTAGGTGCGAACGCGGTGGTGAATGTCGTCGGCGAGGGTGCGGCCGACACGCCGTATACGCTCACGGCACGCCGGATTGCGTACGATGGAGCCCACTCGAAACACGTCCTCACGCTGGCCGCCAACGGTTCGGCGGCGGGCACGTTGCGGCTCGGCACGGTCGTCTACGATGGCATGCGCAACGGCGACTGGCTCAAAATCACAGGTGCCGTGGCACCGCTCGACGGGACGATCAAGATCGATATCCCCGAGGTCAAGGGACTTGTGAAACTCATGGATCTCTCCGCTGCAACCGGGGTGACGCTGGAAGACTTCGCCTTCACGGCGGAAGAGACCAAGATGGAGCTGCGCCTCGCCAACGGGATCCTCTACGCGCTCCGCGATGTGAGTACTGTGTTGTTCTTCAGGTAAGATGAGGAGAAAACGGAAAATGAAGAAAAGTGTCGTTGTCGGTTGTGCGTTAGGAGTCGTGTTGGCCGGGGCCGCCGACCTTCCCAAGACGGGCGTGGCGCCGTCCAATGCTTCCCAAAAGGCCAAGGAGGCGGAGGCCTTGCGAAAGAAGGCCATTGAAGTAGGGCCGGAAGATACGGTTTGGACCGAGATCTGGCGGGAAGAGTTCCGCGGGAAGGGCCTTGACGACAAGGTTTGGTCGCACATCCCCAAGCCGGAAAAGTACCCCAGCAGCTACAAGAACATGTACTGCTATACCCACATCACCGACGATCCCGCCGCCTACTTGTTTTCCGGCGAAACGGTGAATCTGCTCGCGATCAAGAATCCGAATCCCGAAAAAGACCCGCGCCCCTATCTCTGCGGCGGCATGAAGACCCAGGACAAGCTGGCGTTCAAATACGGTAAACTCGAAGTGCGCTATCGGCTCAAGGGCGTGAAGGGCGGATGGCCGGCCATTTGGATGCTGCCGGAAGTTCCCCAGGCCCTTTATGGTGAGATCGATTTGCTCGAACGCCTCAACTTCGATCCTTTCGCCTATCAGACGGTTCATACCCACTATTCGCTGAGGCTGCACGAAAAATGGCCGCCAAACTCCACGACCACGCCCATCAATCCCGATGGCTGGAACACCGTGGGCGTGGAATGGTATCCTGAAAAACTCGTCTACACGATGAACGGCAAACGCGTCTACTGCTGGCCGAAAATCAAGACGGACAAACCCGGGCAATGGACGTTCGACGCCGCCTACCACCTGATCATCGACATGCAGCTGGGCGGCGCATGGGTGGGCCCGATCGGCCCCGAAACCTTGCCCGGCGGAATGGAGATCGACAACGTGGTCTACTACAAGGGTACGCGTAACGGCAAGACCTTCGGCGAACTGATTCGTTACCCCGCCGCCAAGGCCAAGACCACGCCAAAGGTCTGGGAAGCGAACGGGGAAAAGTTCTGCTACCGCTACCACGAGCCCAAACGCCTCGAACCCGGGAAGAAATATCCTTTGGTGGTGCTTTTCCACGGCGCCGGCGAACGCGGAAACGACAACTGGGCGCAACTCGTCCATGGCGCCAGCGAAATCCTCGATTACGCCGAACGCACACACGAGGAGATTTTCTTTATCGCCGGCCAGGTTCCGCAGGGCCGCATGTGGGTTGACCATCCCTGGAACGCCCAGCAGCATACCATGAACAAGGCTCCCACCTCGCAGCTGCGCATGGCGCTTGCGCTCATCGATAAACTCGTTGCCGAAAAGCCCATCGATACGTCCCGCGTGTACGCGACAGGCATCTCCATGGGCGGCTATGGCACTTGGGAAGCCGTGCAGCGGCGCCCGGACCTGTTTGCGGCCGCCATCCCCGTTTGCGGCGGCGGCGACACGGCCCAGGCCTCAAAGCTCAAGGATGTTCCGATTTGGTGCTTCCACGGCGACAAGGACGGCGCCGTGCCGGTGACCCGCTCTCGGGACATGGTGGCGGCAATCAAATCCGCCGGCGGCACCAAGATCTTCTACCGCGAATATCCCGGCGTCGGCCATGGCTGCTGGAATGCAACCTACCGCGACGACTCCGTTTTGAAATGGTTCTTCGCGCAGCGCAAGCCCGCGAAGTGAAGAGCGGTATCTTTTGGTTGGCAAAATGAAGAGGCCGTTTACAGACAAGCCTGACGAATCGCGCGTGAAGCTGGGCGAGACGATCGACGCTCTCGTTGCGCGAAGCGATGCCATTGCCGCGCTGGCGATGGATGCCGGGAAGGCCTTGAGTGCGGCCTTCTCGAAGAAGGAAAATGTCTGTACGACGGATCTTTCCATCGCCTTTATGGAGGCGGTGGCGGCCACTTCGTCAATCGACGACATCCGGGCGCTCGCGCCGAAGATTGAATGTCTGCGCGAGCACGTTCTCGCGTCGAACGAGGTGGTTGCGGACCGCATCTGCGACAACCCCTTGGTGTTGTCCGGATTCGTGAACGGCCTTCAAACGCTGTTCCGGCTCCTCTTGGATGCGGATCCGACCATCCGTGTGGTGGCGGGGTTTGCCGCCGAGCACAAGGGGGTTGTGCGGTCTATTCTCATGGCCTTTTTGACGGACCTCCGCCATCAGCTGGAATCGTCGGAGGGGAGGCGCCCGAACCGCCTCGCGCAGGGGGCGGAGTCCATCGTCAACGGGCTCGGCACCTTGTTGAGCCGCCGCATGGCGTCCACCCTCGAGCAGTATGCCGAGACGACGCGCAAGGAGATGCGCTCGACCAAGAAGGAACTGCTGCGGGCCTATCAGTCGAGTGCGGAGTCCGTCGAGACGCTATCGGGCCCGCGAAGCGAGGAGAAGCGCGAGCAGGTGCGCCGGGTCATCCTCCACATCGCCTCCTCCACGCGCCCCGTGGCGATCGCCGATGCGTGCAAGGCGACGTTCCGTTTCGTCGCCGGCGGCTATTCGACGGCGCACGAACTCTACGTGTGGTGCCACCGCAACGAGGCGAAGATCCTTCGGATGGTGGACGATTTGAGGCTCGAATAGGCCTCCTCAATACATGTCGTATGCGCCGATCCTGGGCACGGCCAAGGCCGCCAGTTTCGTTTCGTTCTTGCTGGCCGTCTCGGATTGGACTGACTTCTTCAGTTCGCGATTCAGGTCTTCGCAGTCCTTTTCGCTGAAATTGAGCAGAAAGTTGTCGCTCCAAAAGAGTTTCTTTGCACCCGCCCCCCGCTTGTAAAGCGTCACGTGCGGCGACGTCTTCGCGAAACGGCCGCCCGTGACGATCAACGTGCCTTTCTGGTGATTGAACACCGTCATGTTGTCCAGCTTGTAGGCCGGGTTGCTGAAATAGGCGCAATTGAAGATGCGCACGTGATTGCAGACGTTGTAGCCGATCATCGCCGTGTCGGCATAGCAGCCGTCCAGGAGGCAGTCGTTGCCCTGAAGATCAAACGCGATCGAGTTCTCCAGCATTTCGGAGATTTTCGTCCCTTTTTTCATGATGGGCCCGCCCCAGACATGGCAACGCGTATAGTGGTTGGACCACTTGCAGTCGCGGATGCCGATCGTGTAGTCGATGACGTGGATGTCGGTGAACTCCGAGTCGCCGATGTAGGTGAGAAAGCCGATGTTCCCCGCCAGCCCCGGCATGTCGCAGATGAGATAGATGTTGTTGCAGATGACCTCGTGGGCGTCCGCAGTAAAACGCGGCAAGGAAGGATCGCCGAACTGCAGGCCCACCCGCTTGCCGTTGCGAATGGTCATATCCCCCATCGTGAAGTGCCTCAGCCCCATCACGTTCAGGCCGCTTGCAAGGCCGTTGCCGTCGATCTGCCCGCCCTTGACGAAGAGGTTGTGGTCCGCATAGAATATTTCCGCATACTCCGAGCCGAAATACCGCATCACATACGGCATTTCGCGCACGGCCTTGAGGTTGGCGGACTTGTGCAGCAGGAGCGAGGTCTTGTTCGAGACGACCAGCATCTCGTCAATCGCGTATTCGCCGCGCGGGAACCACACGACGCCGCCCTTGCCGGCCGCCGCGACCGCCCGCATGATACGCGCCGAGTCGCCCGTCTCCCCCGCCTGGCGCGGGAAGTCCCCCACGCTTGCGTCGTAGATGTCACTTCCGCCGAAGGCCGTGACAGCGCCCAACAACCCCGCGAGACACAGTGCAATAGAGTGTTTCATTTTCAATTATTCCTTCCTGTAGATTTTACGAGGAAACTAGCTTCCCCCTTGCCTCATTTTGTCGTGAATGAATGGATGTAGATGTCTTGCGGATGTTCGCCGCCGAAAACATCATGCGTGACGTTGCAGAGCCAGGCGAGAGACCATCCATCCCCCTCTGCCTGTTTCACGCGATAAGTCGCGCCATATTTGTCATGCTCGACCAGATGAAGGTGGAGCTTCCATTCCCCCGGCTTCTTGATGTCGGAGGAACACACCAGCGTCACCTCCGATTTGCCGCCCGCGATCTTCTCCAGCAGCGTATCCGCCCCCGCCACCATCTGGTTCTGTGCCTGGGTGTGCCCGGCGACATCGGCAAACCATTTCCCGCTCTGCTTGTAGAACCGAAGCGTTTTGCACTCCACCTGCGTCGAGACATCCGTTCGACGGCTCGTCGTCGCCAGCCACCCGGTTATCCCGATGGCGACGACAACGCCGACGATCGTCAACGCGAGTATGCGAATCATCCGTTTCATGTCACACCTGCCTCTTTCCTAAAGGAAAACTTTTTTCGAAGAATTATATCATTTGTGCCGTCTGAAAATCAAGTACCAGATTCACGGGAGGGCACGTGGCGTCGGCCGCACGCCCGGCCATTACGTTTTTTTCATTTCTGAATTTTCCTTTTCGGCCATTTATGGTATAATAAAGGGCCTCAACCAAGAGAAAAGGCTAATCGCTATGAAACAGGATATGATCGTCATTCTCGACCTTGGGTCGACGAAGAACACTGTTCTCGCCCGTGCCATTCGCGCACTTGGCGTCTACTCGGAAATCCACCCGCATGATTCTACGCCCGCGAAGCTTCAGGCACTTCCCAACGTGAAGGGTATCGTTCTTTATGGTGGTGAAAACCGGTGTGTGGACGGTCAGGACGTGGACGTGGATCCGGCCATCTACGAGCTGGGCATCCCGGTTTTCGCGATCGATCATCCGCCGGCCAAGTGCGAGAATTTCGCGGCGGCCCCCGATGAGGCCTGGCTCAAGAACTGGCTCTTCACGGTCTGCAAGGCCGAAGCGAACTGGAACATGAAGAACTTCGTTGCCGACCAGATCGAGCTCGTTCGCGAGCAAGTCGGCACCGGCAAGGTGCTCCTCGCCCTCTCCGGCGGCGTCGATTCCTCCGTTGTCGCGGCGCTCCTCATCAAGGCGATCGGCAGGCAGCTCGTGTGCGTGCACGTGAACCACGGCCTCATGCGCCAGAACGAGAGCGAAATGGTGTGCAAGGTGTTCGGCGAGAACCTCGGCGCGAACCTCATCTACAAGGATTGCACGGATCGCTTCCTCGATAAGCTCGTGGACGTGGCGGACCCCGAACAGAAGCGCAAGATCATCGGCGGCGAATTCATTCGCGTGTTCGAAGAAGAGGCGCGCAAGCTCGAGGGCATCGAATTCCTCGGCCAGGGCACGATCTATCCTGACATCGTTGAATCCGGTACGAAGACGGCGAAGATGGTGAAGAGCCACCACAACGTGGGCGGCCTTCCGCCGGACCTCCAGTTCAAGCTCGTCGAACCGCTCCTCCAGCTTTTCAAGGACGAAGTGCGCGCGTGCGGCGTGGAGCTCGGCCTCCCGCCCGAAATGGTCTACCGTCAGCCGTTCCCCGGCCCGGGCCTCGGTGTGCGGTGCCTCGGCGCCATCACGCGCGACCGCCTCGCGGCCCTGCGTGCGTCGGACGCGATCCTCCGCGAGGAGATCGAGAAGGCCGGCCTCAAGATTTGGCAGTATTTCACCCTCATTCCCGATACCCGTGCGACGGGCGTGAAGCAGAATGCGCGCGCCTACGAGTGGCCGGCGATCATCCGCTGCGTGAACACGGTGGACGCGATGACGGCCGAAGTGCCGGAAATCCCGTGGCCCGTGCTGCGCAGGATTACGGAGCGCATCATCTCCGAGGTGCCCGGTATCTGCCGCGTGTGCTACGAGTTGACGCCGAAGCCCTGCGCCACGATCGAGTGGGAATAATCCCCTCTACGCGTCATGGCGGACGGCAAGGCTGAAAAGACCCTGCGCATCGGCGTCTTGAGCGACATCCACGTGACGGGTGACGCCTCGACGCCGATTTTGCGCGAGGCGTTCGAGTTGTTCCGCGCCCAGAAGGTCGACGGCGTTGTCATCGCCGGCGACCTCGCCGGGCGCGGGCGTGTGGACGAGCTCGTGTGCGTGGGGCGCGTCTGGCGCGAGGTGTTCGCCGGGATGGACGTTGAAAAGCTCTTCGTCTACGGCAACCACGATATCGAGGGCTGGCAGTACCCGTATCTGAAGGCCGAGATCAAGGCCCGCCCCGAGCAGTATGCGGATAAGAACCTCATCTCGAAGAATCCCGCCGCCGCCTGGAAGGCCGCTTTCGGCGAGGACTATCCCGGCGACCTCTACATGAAGCGCGTGAAGGGCTACGCTTTCGTGGGCGCGCAGTTCAAGAATGGGAAGGACGCCCCCGACCTTGCGCAGTTCCTCTCCGCCCATGCGGACGAACTGGAAGGCTCCGTGCCGTTTTTCTATCTCCAGCATGTCCACCCCGCAGGCACCTGTTCGGCACCGTGGACGTGGGGCCAGGACGACGGCGCCTCCACGCGTGCGCTTTCGCGCTTCCCCAATGCCGTTGCGCTCTCGGGCCATTCGCACACGTCCCTCACCGACGAGCGGACGATCCGCCAGGGCGACTTCAATTTCACGAGCGTGGGCACGGCCTCGCTCCGCTACATCATCCCGTTCGGCGGTCGTGAGAATTCAACGCCGTTCGGCAGGCCCTTTACGGGCGACAGGCAAATGCCCGACCTTCTGAACTCCTGGCCCTCGCCCGCCCGTGCGGCGCATCAGGGCATGGTGATGACGGTGGAGGCGGGCCGCATCCTCTTCGCGCGTTACGACATCGGCTGCGGCGAGAAGCTCGGCCCCGACTGGGTGGTGCCGCTTGGCGAGGCGGGGGCGCTCTCCTACGAGGCGCGCGCAAAGAAGGCGGGCGTGCCGCAGCTGCCGAAGAAGGCGGTGGTCTCCGTTGCCGAAACGAAGGGCAAGTCGATGAAGGGCGTGCCAACGGATCAGGTCGTGGTGAGCTTCCCGCCGGCACGGTCTTCGGATGGCGCGCGGGCTTTCGACTACGAAGTCACCGTCCTGCGCAAGGAGGGCGGCCTCACGTTCGTGGTGAGCCGCAAGCGCGTGTATTCGCCTGCCTATTTCCGCGCGGAAAGCTGCGAGCCGAAGGCGGTGACGTGCGTCTTCGCGAAGCGCGAACTCCCGTGGGGCACGCCGTTCACGTTCACGGTGCGGCCGCTCAATTCCTTTGGCGGCGCGGGCGCGGCCGTTGAATCGAAAAAGTGCAAGCTCCCCGATCCGACTGCGCCGAAGAAGGCGCCGGCGACGGCGGTGAAGAAGAAGGAGGCGAAGAGATGAGCGTCGAGATATCCCGCCGCGGATTCCTGGGCGGCCTCGCCCTCTTCGTCGCGTCCGGGCCCGTGCGTTCCTACGCGGCGGCCTGCGGGGCGCGCGAGCCGAAGGTCGCCTTCGGCGTGTTGAGCGACGTGCACATCGCCGCGCGGCCGTACATGGATCGTTTCGTCAAGAACGTCGCGGCCTACAAGCGGTTCAACGATACGGCGTATCTTGAAAAGGCGTTTACGTTCTTCCGCGACCGCGGGGCGGACGGTGTGGCGATCGCGGGGGACCTGGCGGACTGGGGGCTTGTGGGCCAGCTTCGGCAGATTGCCGAAGCCTGGGCGCGCGTGTTCCCGGGCGGCAAGGGGAAGGACGGCCGCCCCGTCGAGCGCCTCTTTGCGCTTGGCAACCACGACTTCGACGGTTGGCGCTATGCCTACGCGAAGGAGGCGCGCGAGGATCTGCCGCTTCCGAAGGAGGAGATTTTCGCGTCGAATCCCGCAGGGCACTGGGCGCGCGTCTTCGGCGGCGAAAAGTACGAACCGATCTGGCTCAAGACCGTGAAGGGTTATTCGTTCGTGGGCGCGCATTGGGCCGGCGGAAAGGGCATCCACGCGATCGGGCCGTTCCTCGCGGCCCGCGCGGAGGCGCTCAAGGGCGAGCGGCCGTTTTTCTATTTCCAGCATGCGCAGCCGAAGAACACCTGCCTCGGCAATTGGATCTGGGGGCATGACGACGGCTGTTCCACGAAGGCGCTTTCCGCGTTTCCGAACGCGGTCGCGTTCTCGGGCCACTCGCATAAACCGCTCACGAACGAGCTCAACGTGTGGCAGGGGGCGTTCACCTCGATCGGCACGGCTTCGCTCTTCTCGCTCGGGCATCCCGTCGGGCGCGAGAACGGGACGATGGCGGATTTGAACGCGCGCCAGGTGATGGGGAACGACGCAGGGCGGAAGAAGAACAAGCCCGTTGCCATCCACGGCCAGTTCGTGCGCGTGTACGAGGATTTCATCGAGATCGAACGCATCGAGTTCGTGACGGGGAAGGCGCTTGGGCCGCACCTCGTCATCCCGCTCCCCGCAACGAAGGAGAAGCCGTTCCTCTTTGCGACGCAGGCGATGAAGGCCACGGCGCCCGCGCCGTTCCCGGAGGGGGCCGAGGTTATGGTGGCGCAGGAAGAGAAGCCCTTGCGCGGCACGAAGGCGCCGGTCGCGGTGGTGGCGGCCACCTTCCCGCAAACGCGGCTTGCCGCCGGCGCTTCGCGCACGGCGGACTATGAAATCGCCGTGGAGGCGACGGAGATGGACGTGACCGAGATCGTGCTCACGCGCTATCTCGCCGCGCCCTCGGATCTCTTCCCGATCAACGCGGCGGCGAAACCGAAGAAGCTCACGTGCCGCCTTGCCGCCTCGCTCCTCCCCAAGGGCGTTTCCCTGCGCCTCGTCGTGAGGGGGCGCGAGACCTTCGGCAAACTCACCGCACCCATTTATTCCGCACCGTTCACGCTTTAAGGCGACGGTGCAACTCTCGAAGAAGAAGGAAAGGTCAAAGAAATGAAGAAGTCGATTTCCGATCAGGTCAAGAGCGGCAACGAACGCGCGCCGCATCGTTCGCTCTTTTTTGCCACGGGGCTCAAGCGCGAGGACATGAAAAAGCCCTTCATCGGCATCTGCAATTCATACGAGAGTTTTGTGCCGGGCCACTGCCATCTCAACAAGGTGGGCGACTGGATCCGCCAGTGTGTGATCGAAGCGGGGGGCGTGCCGATGGAGTTCAACACGATCGCCGTGTGCGACGGCATCGCGATGGCGCATCCGGGCATGAAGTTCTCGCTTCCGAGCCGCGAGCTCATCGCGGATAGCGTGGAGACGATCGCGCGTGCGCATTGCTTCGACGCGCTCATCTGCGTGCCGAACTGCGACAAGATCGTTCCCGGCATGCTCATCGGCGCCCTGCGCGTGAACATCCCCACGATCTTCGCCTCGGGCGGGCCGATGGCGCCCGGCAAGCACCCGAAGACGGGCAAGGATACGGACCTCAACAGCGTTTTCGAAGCGGTGGGCGCCGAGAATGTGGGCAAGATCACGAAGAAGGAACTTGAAGCGGTGGAAGAGACGAGCTGCCCTGGCTGCGGCTCCTGCAGCGGCATGTTCACCGCGAACTCGATGAACTGCCTCTACGAGGCGCTCGGCCTTGCGCTCCCCGGGAACGGTACGATTCTCGCCATCGATCCGAAGCGGAAAGAACTCTTCCGCGCGGCCGCGTTCCGTGCCGTTGAGATGGCGAAGAAGGGCGGGCCGCTGCCGCGCGAACTCGTTACCAAGGCCTCCCTCGACAACGCGCTCACGCTCGACATGGCGATGGGCGGCTCCACGAACACGGTTCTCCACACGCTCGCGATCGCGCGCGAGGCGGGCGTGGACTATTCGCTCGAGCGGATGAACGAGCTTTCCGCGCGTACGCCCTACATCTGCAAGCTCGCGCCGAGCGGGCACTACCACGTGAGCGATCTCGATCGCGCGGGCGGGATCATGGCGATTTTGAAGACGCTGCCGAAGAAGCTCTTGAACCTCAAGGCGAAGACCGTTTCCGGAAAGACGCTCGGCCAGCAGATCGCGGCGGCGAAGGTGACGGATACGGATGTGATTCGCCCGCTTTCGGCCCCCTACTCGAAGGACGGCGGCCTGTGCGTGCTCTGGGGCAACCTCGCGGAGAAGGGTGCGGTCGTGAAGAAGGGGGGGGTGGCGCCCTCGATGATGACCTTCACCGGCAAGGCGATTTGCTTCAACAGCCAGGAAGAGGCCTGCGCCGGCATTCTCGGCGGCAAGGTGAAGCCGGGCCATGTGGTGGTGATCCGCTATGAGGGGCCGAAGGGCGGGCCCGGCATGCAGGAAATGCTCGCCCCCACGAGCTACATCATCGGCGCGGGCCTCGGCGAATCGGTGGCGCTCATCACGGACGGCCGCTTCAGCGGTGCGACGCATGGCGCGTGCGTGGGGCACGTCTCGCCCGAAGCGGCGGAAGGCGGCCTCATCGGCCTCTTGAAGGATGGCGATGCGATTACGATCGACATTCCGAACCGCGCGATTTCCGCGAAGCTCACCAAGGCCGAAATCGCAAAGCGCCGCAAGGCCCTCAAGCCCTGGACGCCCCGCATCAAGGGCGGCTGGCTTGAACGCTACGCCACCTTCGTTGGAAACGCCTCCACGGGCGCCTCGTTGAAGCGCTGAAAGAGAGAGGGGGAGAAAAAGATGAAGAACGAACTGATTCTTGCGCTGTGTGGGGCGGCGCTGGCGGCGAGCGCGAAGACGGTGCAGCTTGTGCCGGGTACGACGTTCCTTGATCAGGCGATGACGCTCACGGCGCAGGATTCGGGCACGCGATTCGTGGGCGCGGCCGATGGCTCCACCGTCCTTTCGGGCGGTGCGCGCATCACGGGCTGGCGGGAGCGCGCGCCGGGCGTGTGGGCGGCGAAGGCCCCGTTCTTCTTCGAATCGCTCTTTGTGAACGGGCGGCGCGCCGTGCGTGCGCGCGAGCCGAACAAGGGGTTCTTCCATGTGAAGAGCATCGCTACGACCGAGAAGGGGCGGCAGCTCGTTCTGAACGCGCCCCAGGCGGCGAAGGTGAAAGCCGTTCCGGCGGCGGAACTGCCGTTCGCCCAGGTGGTGGCGCACGTCAAATGGTCGCTCTTCCGGCGGCCGATCGCGGGGGCCGAAGAGACGGCGAACGGCGTTGCCGTAACGTTGCCGCAGATCAAGGACGCATCGTGGAATCGGCTTGACCCGAACGAACAGTACTTCATCGAGAATCTCCGAAGCGCGTTCGACGAACCGGGCGAGTGGTTCTACGACGGCGTGGCGGGCGAGGTGCTGTATCGTCCGCTCCCGGGCGAGACGCTCGCGACGATCGAGGCGATTGCGCCGCGGCAGGGCATGACGACGCTCGTGAAGGTGGAGGGTGCGCGGGATGTCGCCTTCGAGAACGTGACTTTTGCGCACACGACGCCGTCGGTGGAAAAAGGCCCCTCCTCCCACAACGCCTTCCAGGCGGCGATTGTCACGCCGGCCTTGGTGAAGGCGGATCGCGCGCTGGGCCTCGTCTTCGAGCGTTGCGCCTTCCGCCACACGGGCGCCTACGCGATCCATCTTGAGAACGACTGCGTGAGCAACAGGGTCGTCTCGTGCCGGTTCGAAGACCTTGGCGCGGGCGGTGTGAAGATCGGCCCGTTCGACGGTCGCTCGCAGCCGGGGGCGAAGGACCCGAAGAATCCCGTCTCGAAGGGCGCGGTGGTGCGCGCGCCCGCGCCGACGGCGTTCAATCTCGTCTCGAACTGCCTCTTCCGCGCGGGCGGGCGGTTCTACGAATCGGGTATCGGCGTGATCATCGGGCACGCTTCGGATAACCGCATCGTCAAGAACACGATCGAGGATTTCTTCTACACGGGCATTTCCGTTGGCTGGGTGTGGGGGTATTCGGGGTCGGACGCGCAGCGCAACCAGATCGGCTTCAATCGCATCCGCAAGATCGGCCAGCGCGCCCTCTCCGACATGGGCGGCATCTACACGCTCGGCACGAGCTTCGGCACGCGCCTCTACAACAACGTCATTTCCGAGATCGACGCCTACTCCTACGGCGGCTGGGGCCTTTATCCCGACGAAGGCAGCGAGGGCATCGTCCTTGAGAACAATCTCGTCTACGATACGAAGGATGCTTCGATGCACCAGCACTACGGCCGCAACAACATCCTCCGCAACAACATCCTCTGCTTCTCGCGCGAGTGCCAGGTGGCGGTGACGCGTGTGGAACCGCATCGCTCGATGACGATCGAAGGGAACATCCTCTATTGGCAGAAGGGCGATGCGTTCGGCACGCGCTATCGCGGGATTGCGAACGGTGCGAAAATCGATTGGAAGAACAACCTCTGGTGGTGCTGTGCGCTTACGCCGCGCTTCAACGGAAAGTCGTTCGCCGAATGGCAGGCGGGCGGTCGCGATGCGGGAAGCTGCCTCGCCGATCCCCGCTTCGTCGATCCCGCCGCGCGCGACTTCCGCCTCCGCCCCGATTCCCCGGCCCTGAAACTCGGCTTCAAGCCCTTCGACATCTCGGCCGCCGGTTCCGATCTCCGCTAAAAGGCGCCGCCTCCCCATTCCCGATTCCCATTCTTCGTTCTCCACTCTCCGTTCTCCACTCTCCACACTTCATTTCCCATTTCCCATTTTCCATTTTACATTTTCCATTTGTCTAGGCTTGTTCCTTGCGCTTGGCTTTGATATAATCTTCGGCACCGCGAAGAATTCGCTTTGGGGCGATTAGCTCAGTTGGTTAGAGCAGGACCTTTACACGGTCAAGGTCGGGGGTTCGAATCCCTCATCGCCCACCATCAATCGTGTCCAACTCGGAGAAGCGGAGAACTTCTTCCGTTCTTTTCGGGCGGTTTTGCGCGTCTCGGGTGTGTCGGGGAGAAGGCGCGGAACGGCCTTATCATATCCGACATACCCCGATTTCTCTCCCTTGCACGTCGTTTTGGAGAAGCCCGTTTTGCGAGAGAGAAGTTCGCTGCATAAGGTGTGCTTCTTCACACGCTCATTCCCGATCCCAATTGTAGTCGCCGAAGCACAGACCACAACGACGGCAGAGCTTCGGGTGGTTCCCAAAAAACTTCACATGGCCCGGATGCAGATTGTTGAGGTCAAATTTCGATTCACAGCACAGACACGTTTCCCAAACAGGAGATTTCGGCTCCTGCGGAATAATCTCATGATTGCCGCTGAAGACACGAATCTTAACTTCTTCCGATGTGAAATTCAGATTCATCGATCCTCCCAAATTTCGATCCTCTTCGCGTCGTACTCGGCTTGGGTGACGAGTCCTTCCGCCGGAAGCGCGTCAAGGGTCGCCGGTCGCTTTGTTTGCGCCGGGGTGGGCAACGGCGCGGGTTTGGGCTTCGGCGTGGCCACAGGGGCGTTCTGGCGCGTCTGTGGGCGTTCCACGGTTGCAGGGTCAAGCCCCGCCATCCAAATGCCCACGGCGACCTCGTGCGCGGGGCGGATCAGCTGGCGGTGCCAGCCCATTGTGCCGGAGCAGATGACACGCCGGAACGCATCCCGAAGTGCGTCCGGTGAATCGCTGCCGTCCGCCGTCGGCCACAAGACCTTTTCACGGCTGCGCTCTTCGGAAATTGACTTTTGCCTCATGGCTGATTGTTCAGTATTGCATCCGCGTCGCGGCGGCAGTAGAGGATGCGGACAATTGAGACCGTGCTGTCCTCGGGCAGGTAATAGACGCAGAAGTTGCCGACATCCATCACCCGGATGCCGCGTGAAGCGAGGGGTTCGCGTGGATAGGGTCGAAACCGCTCCGGCATTTCATCAAGTGTCTGGATTCCCGCGAGGATGTTTCACACGATTCTCCGAGCATCGTCTGGCGCGCGAAGCTCGCTTGCGATGTAGGCGAAGATGTCGCGGAGATCATCCTGCGCGGCCGCGGTGATGTCGATATCCCAGCTCACAGGCCGAACTCTGTCTTAAGCTCATCGGCAAAGTCATGAAAGGGTCGTGTCCGACCGGCTGCGACATCGTCAAGCCCGCGCTGGATTTCAGCATCCAATTCCGTATCCGTCAATGTCGCGCAGTTGGCCAATGGAGAGGGAGCGAGCTTCACCTCGAACGGCAGACCGCGATGAATGACGATCTGGCGATAGAAGATGTTGATGGCATTGGAAACGGGAATGCCGAGATTGCCAAGGATGCTTTCGGCCTCGGTTTTCAAATTCGGCTCTATTCGAGCATAAAGGTTTGCCGTCTTTGCCATAGATCACCTCTCGTTTTGATGAAACATACTATATCATATTGTATTGCGAATTGCAATACGGTTGGCGATCCCTTTGGATTCGCCGAAAGTATGTATCCCTCAAATCTCTCTGTCTTTGAGCATTCAAAACGCCCGACACGGACGGTGTATGATACAATATGCGTTGCATGTGTGACGAGAGAGTTTGGGAAACATCAGAGTGTCGGGCGTCCAACGCTCCCGTTCACCACCACTTTTGTTTATGCGAACTACCTCTTACTTCTTACTTCTCACCTCATACCTGATGCTGTGGGCGAAGATGGAGCTAGGGCCCCACTTTACCATCCTCTTCACGTAAACGCCAACACATCGGCGCGTTTCTACCACGGAGCACGCGGAAACCCGCTTCGCGGGACACGGAAGGCAGTTTGAAAAATCACCCTTCGGGCCCGGTACTGGCCATCCTCCCGTTTTGCGAAGATTTCGGGTGAGGGGCCGATGGACGTGCGGAGCGAAAACTTCCAATTGCCTTCCGCGTCCGGCCGCAGCCGGTTTCCGCGTCTTCCGTGGTTTGACTTCCCGGTGGCGGGTGGAGGGAGCGTTCGGATTGTTCGATTGTTGTGATGTCGGAATGTTCGAATGCCGGAGCGTTCGACTGTTACATTGATCGGCTCAGCGTACACAGCGTTCTCAGCGTGAGGAAGATGTCTCACGCGGAGGACGCTGAGAGCGCGGAGGTGGTGGGGCGCAGGACTCGCGGCAGCACCTTGGCGCACAGTGGTGTGGGAGTTCCCCACGGAAAACACGGAAACCGGCTGCGGCCGGACGCGGAAGGCGATTGGAAAAATACGCTTCGCACACCCATCGGCCTTGTGCCCGACTTCTCTTTCCTTTGGCGAGGGAGAGTTGCCAGTACCGGGCCCGAAGGGTGATTTTTCAAACTGCTTTCCGTGTCCCGCGAAGCGGGTTTCGGTGTATTCGGCGGTGAAAAACTCAGATGCGCCCGGGCGTTGTAGCCACAACGGTTTTCGGCAAATACTGCGTATGCCGAAGGCATCTGCGTACTTCATAAAACCTCGAAAGGCGAAAGACGACCCACACAGAAGCTTCCTTTTTCAGGTTTTCGCCGTTGCAATTTATTGTAAAATAGGCTAGAATGTTTCGTATAAATTTGAAAGTGATAGGCGATTGAAATGAAAGAATGCGAACGAGAGCGATTGATTGCCCGCACGTCGGCGCTTGGCATCATGACGAATCTTCTGATTGCCGGTTTGAAGCTGGTGTTGGGGGTGTTCACCTCGTCGATTGCAATCGCCTCGGAGGGCGTCAACAATGCGACGGATGCGTTGACTTCGGTTCTTACGCTCGTGGGTACGAAACTCGCGTGTAAGCATCCGGATGCCAAACATCCGTTCGGGTATGGGCGCATTGAATATCTCACGGCGCTTGTGATTGCGACGTTGATTCTGATTTCGGGCGTCGAGATGCTGCGTTCCTCGATTAAGTTGATGTTCAAGCCGGAGCCGCTTTCGATTTCCCTCCTCACGCTCGTGATCGTGGCCGTCACGGCGGTTGTGAAGTTCGCCCTCGGGCTCTACACGATGGCGATGGGCCGGAAGGTCGGATCCGGGGCGTTGGAGGCCTTGGGCCTCGACAGCCGCAACGACTCGTTCATTTCGCTCGTGACGATTGCCTCGGCCGTCGTCTTCCTCGTGTGGGGGCTCTCCATCGATGCATTTGCGGGTGCCTTCACGGCGCTCGTCATCGTCAAGTCGGGATTCGATGTTTTGCGGAGTACCGTCTCCGAGCTGTTGGGGCGCCCGGGCGAGAGGGAACTGGCCACGCGCCTCTACGAGCAGGTGCGCGGCACGCCTGGCGTGATCGGCGCGGCGGATATGATGCTGCACAATTACGGGCCCGGGGCGTGGTCGGGATCGGTCAACGTGGAAATCGACCATGAGGCCTCCGTGGGTGACGTCTACCGTACGCTTCATGCGCTTCAGCTGAAGATCATGCATGAAGAGAAGGTGACGATGGTTTTCGGCGTCTATGCCGTCGACAACGACCATGAAGAGGTGAAGCGCATCCGGAAGGCGATCGGCAATTTCGTCCGCGCTCATGAAGGGACGAAGGGCTTCCACGCCATCTATCTCGATCCGTCAACGGGGAAACTCTATTGCGATATCGTGGTCGACTATTCGCTCAAGGACTGGGAGGGCCTCCGTACGGAATTCCTTTCCTACATGAAAGAGGCCTTTCCCGAACACGAAGTCGTATTGACGATCGAAACTGAATTTGTCTAAAAAATACAAGGAGAAAATCATGGAACTCAAAGGAAGCAAGACGGAAAAGAACCTCTGGTTCGCCTTCGCCGGCGAATCGCAGGCGCGTAACAAGTACGACTATTTCGCCTCCCGTGCGAAGAAGGACGGCTACGAGCAGATCGCGGCCATCTTCCAGGAAACGGCACTGAACGAGAAGGAACACGCGAAACTCTGGTTCAAGGCGCTTTCCGGCATCGGCGATACGCCTGCGAATCTCGCTGCCGCGGCGGCGGGCGAACATGAGGAATGGACCGACATGTACAAGCGCTTCTCCGAAGAGGCGAAGGCCGAGGGGTTTGACGAGCTCGCGCTCCTCTTCGCGAAGGTCGCCGAAATCGAGAAGCTCCACGAAGAGCGCTACCGCAAGCTCGCCACAAACATTGAAAAGGGCGAAGTGTGGGAGCGCATCGGCACGAACAAGTGGCAGTGCCGCAACTGCGGTGCAATCGTCGAAGGCGAGAAGGCTCCCGAGACATGCCCGGTGTGCGCGCACCCGAAGGCCTACTTCCAGCTCGAAGCGAACAACTTCTAAGTTGAAGATTTCACGAAGTCATTTCGCGGCTGCCGCGGCGGAATGACTTCGTGTAAGAATGATCGTACTCCACCGTTAGTAGAAGGAGGAAGAGGAGAATTTAACCAGTTAAATGAAAAAGGAGATGGAATGACGGTTCAAATGATATTGGGGGTGGTCTGCGGGGGCCTCGCCGTTGTGGCGGTGGTGCTCGCCGTTTTGCTGGCCCTCGCGAAAAGCGTTCAGCAGGAACAACGGGAGAAAATCTGCCGCCTCGATGCGGATCTGGAGGCCGAACGGCAGCTGGCCGTGAAAAGTGCGGAGTCGTTCACGGCCCGTCTTGAAGACCGGGAAAGAAATTACGAGCAGCGGCTTGACGCGCAGGAGAAGGCCTTCACCGCGACGGTGGTGGCGCTTCGGGAGAGTTTCGGGAACATCGCCGCCGCGAAGATGAAGGAAAAGGAGGCGGATCTTACGGCGTTCAATAAAACGCAGATGGAGGGGGTGGTGAAACCTTTGCGCGAGCAGTTGGAACGCCTCAGGGATCTCACGCAGAAGGCGCAGAACGAGAACGCCTCGCTCGGGAAGTCGATGACGGAGCATGTGGCGGCCATCGGTAAAATCGCGGGATCCTTGAACAACGTGGCCGATGCGCTGGCGTCGAACACGCGTTTTCAGGGGCGGAAGGGCGAGGAGATCCTTGCCGAGAAACTGCGGCAGGCGGGGCTCGAGGAGAACGTCAACTTCTTCCTCCAAACGGGAACCGACAGCGACCGGCCGGACGCGCAGATCTGCGACACGGAAAACCGCTGGCTGATCATCGACAGCAAAGTGAGCCTCACGGCCTACATGGAGTATCAGGCGGCGAGGGATGAAAAGGTGAAGGCGGAAAAACTCGCCGCGCATGTCGAGAGCGTGCGAAAGAAAATCGATGAACTCGCCAAGAAGAAATATCCGAAGGTGTTTGCCGCCGAACACCGCGATCGGAACTATCTGCCCATCACGGCGATGTTCGTCGCCTACGAGGCGCCGTTGATGGCGGCTTTGCAGGCGGCGCCCTCCCTGTGGCAATTGGCCGTGCAGAACAACGTCATTCTGATTACGCCCCTGACGCTTCTTGCGTATGTGCGGCTTGTGTATCTCGCCTGGCAGCACGAAAAGGAGGCCCGCAATCAAGAGGAGATCGTAGAGACGGCGCGTGAACTTCTGAAGCGGACGAATGATTTCCTAAAGACATTCGAAGAACTCGGCGCGGCGCTCGTGGGCCTGCAATCGACCTATGACAGGGCGAGCAGCGTTCTCGTCGACGCGCCGCACGCGCAAACAATCGCCAATTCCGCCCGCAAGCTCATCGGCCTTCAGGTGAAGCTCGAGAGCAAAAAAGGAAAACGCGTCGAAAAGGCCAATTGCCTCAAAGATCCCGAAGAGGCTCCCGTGCTTCGTGCTTGACCGATGGGCGGGAATCGGGTAAAATGTCCATCGATGAACTCCGAACTGATTCTCGCCCATGATTTGGGCACTAGTGGCAACAAGGCGACGCTCTATCGGGCCGACGGTACGCGGCTCGGCAGTGCGTTCGTGCCCTATCCCACCGATTTCTTCAACGGTTGTTGGGCCGAACAGAACCCCGACGACTGGTGGCGCGCGGTGTGCGGCTCGACGAAGCAGCTGCTCGCCGAGACGCGCGTCGATCCCGCGCAGATCGCGGTGGTGGCGTTGAGCGGCCAGATGATGGGCATGACGCCGGTCGATGCCCATGGTCATGCGCTGCGCCCCTCGATGCTCTATTGCGACCAGCGTGCCGTTGCGGAGGAGCGCCAGATCGAAGCGCGGGTGGGGGCGGAGCGTTTCTACGCCATCGTGGGCCACCGCGTGAGCGCCTCCTATTCGATTGAAAAGCTGATGTGGTTGAAGGCGCACGAGAGCGAGGTGTACGCGAAAACGGCGAAAACCCTCTGCGCGAAGGACTTCGTGAACGCGCGCTTCACCGGGCGCCTTGCGACCGACCACACCGATGCGAGCGGCACCAATGCGTTTGACCTGAATCGCTTTGCGTGGTCGGAAGAGATTCTCGCGGCGGCGGAGATCCCGGCTGCGCTGATGCCGGAGGCGCTGCCCTCCACGGCGATTCTCGGTGGGGTGACGCCCGAAGCCGCGGCGGCGACGGGGCTCCTCGCCGGTACGCCCGTGGCGGCGGGCGGCGGCGACGGCAGCTGCGCCGGCGTGGGCGCGGGCTCGGTGGCCCCGGGCATCGTCTACAACTGCATGGGGTCTTCGAGCTGGATTGCGCTCACCACCGAAAAGCTGGTAATGGATCCCCGGCGCCGGGTGATGACATGGGCGCATTGCGTGCCGGGCATGCTGCATGCCTCGGGTACGATGCAGACCGCCGGCAGCGCGGTGAAGTGGTTCGTGGAAACGTTCGGCGTCGAATACGACGCGGCGGATGCGGTTCCCGCCGGTGCGAACGGCCTCCTGTTCCTGCCCTATCTGTGCGGTGAACGCACGCCCTGGTGGAATCCCGCCGCGCGCGGCGTCTTCGCGGGCATGAGCCTTTCCACCACCCGCGAGGAGATGTACCGGGCGGTGCTGGAAGGCGTGGCGAATTCGCTCGCTTCCATTCGCGAGATCTTCCGCGAACGCGTGGATACGGGTAGCACCTTGCGGGTCGTTGGCGGCGGCGCGCGCGGCGCGACGCTCGTGGGCATTCTTGCCGATGCGTGCAACTGCACGGTCGAGACGATCGAGGGCGTGGCGGAAGCGACGTCGACGGGCGCGGCGGTCACGGGCGGCGTCGCCTGCGGCCTCTTCCCCGATTTCTCGGTTGTTGATCGCTTTGCGAAGAAGGCCGGCGAAATCCATCCCGATCCCGAACGGGCCCGGCTCTATGCTCGCCGCCGGGCGGCGATGGTGGAGGCCTATCAGGCGATGGAGCCGCTTTTTCCGAAGCTGAACGCCTGAGCCGGCGAAGAGGTGACAAGCGCAATTTCCAATCAACGAACAAAGACAAGGTCGATCATGAAAGCAATTGTCGTGGCCCAGCCTGGGCAAATCGAAGTGAGAGAGGTTCCTACGCCCGAGCCGGGCGCGTATGAGGCGCTCGTGAAGGTGGAGACGATGGCGCTCTGCAATGCGACGGACCGCAAGCTCGTGGAAGGGCACTTCCCGGGTGTGGACGCCTATCCGCTCGCGCTCGGGCATGAGAGCTCGGGCACGGTCGTGAAGGTGGGCGCGAAGGTGCGCGCGTTTAAGCCGGGCGACAAGGCGATCGGCGGGCTTGTGGGCGACTTCGGCGCGAGCGGCATTGCGAGCGGCTGGGGCGGCTTTTCCGAGTATGTGATCGTGCACGACCACGATGCGATGGTGGCGGATGGCGTGGCGGATGCCGCGCATGGCTGGTTCGAGAGCTGCGAGATCCAGCGGCGCTTGCCAAGCGACATCGGGCACGACGAAGGCGCGCTCCTCTGCACATGGCGTGAGGTCTACGGCGGACTCGGCGACTTCGGCATCATCAACGCCGCAGGCAAGGTGCAGGTGGAGAAGGTGCTGGTGTACGGGGGAGGCCCGGTTGGCCTCAGCTTCGTCAAGTTCATGAAGCTCGCCGGCGTCAAGTGGGTGGGGCTTGTCGACGGACTCGAGATCAAGCGGAAGAAGGCGCAGACGTTTGGCGCGGACGCGACATTCAAACCAGGCAAACTGGATTTCCCGGCGGAGTCCTTCGATGTCATCGTCGACGCAGTAGGCCGCGAGGAAATCATCAACGAGGCGATCGGGATGATCAAGCTCGGTGGCACCATCGGACTGTACGGGGTACTGTCGCAGCCCACGCTCACGTTACAGAAGGCGAAGGGCCCGTACAACTTCAACCTCGTCATCCACCAGTGGCCGACGCGGGCGCGTGAGCGCGCGGCGCTTGAACCGATCTGCGCGTGGGTTCGTGCAGGTCAACTTGCCGCATCTGAATTCGTGACCCATCGCTTCCCCGTCGTCGACATTGAAAAGGCCCTGGCGGCAGTCAAAGCCGGCGAAGCCGTGAAGGTCCTGATGAGATGGTAGGGGGAGGATTGGGATGAAGTTGCTTCCAATAACCCTGAAATCAGTGAATGAATATGACGAAATACTCGATAGGGCTCCTGGAGGAGGAATTGAAGAACAAGGTCGTGGTGGACAGGGCCCCATTCACAGAGGCGGAGGTGGATGCGAAGGAGTGTTTTGCGTCGCATTTCATGAGCGATTTCCTGGCGGGGAAGGGCGTCGGCTTCGTCGAAACCGTTCTGCCGGGGTTTGAAGGGGAAAAAGTCTCACGCAGAGAGCGCAGAGGACGCGGAGGGAGAAGATGGAGGTCGTACGAACGCTCTGCGTTCTCCGCGATCTCCGCGTGAGATTCAACTCTCCCCTGCGGCGCGTACCGTTCTTGACGCGGGGCGCGAGCTCTGGCGTTCCTGTCGGGTTTTTGAAGAAGTAGAAGACGAATCGAATGGTTGAAAATCTTCAGACGCTCTGCATGTCAAATGTAGAATGGAAAATGGAGAATGTAAAATGTTAGGTGTTGTCGCATGTTTGGTGATGGCGAAACTGGGACAACGGGCATCTTGCCCGTTGGGAACCCACTCCTCAACGGGCGGGACGCCCGTTGTCCCAGTTGTTTGCGATATGTCATCCCCAACGTTGCGAATGTCTCGCGCAGAGAGTGCAGAGGGCGCGGAGGGGGAAGATGGAGGTCGTACGAACGCTCTGCGTTCTCCGCGATCTCTGCGTGAGATTCGACTCTCCCCGGCATCTCGTGCCGTTCTTGACGCGGGGCGCGAGTTGTGGTGTCCCTGTCGGGTTTTTGAAGAAATAGAAGTGCGGTTGTGAAATGGTCGAAATCTTCAGACGCTTTGCATTGACACGGCCTACGCTTGCGCGGTGGGGGTGGGCGTTGCCGTTGCCTCGTATGGTGTCGTACGCGGATCGAAGCTGCTCGCAAGGAACGCGCGGAAACTTGCAGCTGTTTCTCTTGTTGGGTCTAACACGAGCGAGGTCGTGTTCCAGCGTGTCCACCCCGATGATTTTGATTTCGACGGGCTGCCGAACGCGCTCGATCCCAATCCGTACCAGCCCGAGGCGAATGCGGGCTTCAACCAGACGGATGCCTGGGCCATGCTCGCCTTTCCGAGTAACGCGACGGAGATCGCCGCCCTTGGCTATGTCGACTGGGCCGGGTTGCGGTCCTTCGAACCGAACCGTCGGCAGATATCCCTTCGGTTTGGGTCCGAAATGAACGCCTGGCCGGCCTGCCTGACCTTCGGCGATGTCCAGGTGATGTGTGATGGCACGGAGGAGGTCTTCTTCGCGCTTGACAGCGGGGTACATTATGCGTTCTCAATGCCCGGATGTGAGCTGGCGGGGGTAGGACTCTACGGCGTTTGGTACACGGGGTTCGGCCCGGACTGGTGGTACGGTCCCTACGAGACGAATCAGGGAGATGTCACGATCCATCTGGACACGATGGGCTCGGGCTGGATCGGTACGACGGCGGAGGTCTCCGTGGACGGCCTCGACGGCTCGCACTTCTTCCCCAACGACAGCAAGAATGTCACGGCGGTCGTGACGAACTGCCATGAAGATGCCTACATTGACAGCACGTGGTCCGGGGGCGATGGTGTGACGTTCTCGAATCGGCACTCGTTGGCGACTACGGTCGGCTGGCATTCCTCCGATTCCGTTGAATGGGCGACGAACTATGTTGACCTTGTGACGACCTACAAGGGCGGTTATGCGGTGACGAACCACTGCGCGTTCACCGTCGGTACGCAGACCGAATCGACTCCGGCCCTTGAACTGACATGTTCCACGAACATGTTTCTCAACAGCACCTTGTACTCCAACTATGTGGAGCGCGTCTATCCTGCCTCCGTGAAGGTGACGGCACCGCATGGGGCCCGGGGGAGGCTCTGGCTGGATGCGGACGAGAATTCGGGAATTCGACTCTACGCCGACCGGGAGCGGACGGCGGGAATGCCAGACGAGATTAAGGCAAGGGATTGTATTGAATTGTATTTTGTTGGAAGTATAAACCCAGGTGAAATGGCGGCTTTCCATCATCCCAAGGGCATTGTCATATCAAGGAAAGGAGTTGGTAGCTTTGTTGTTGCGCATGAACTCGGACACGCCTTGGGACTGAAAGACTGCTATGCACGTAATAAGGCCAAGGTGATGATCGGCAAGGGCAACATGCCCGTCCAGAGAGGGATGTTCTCGACGGAAGGACGGGACTGGGGAACCGAGACGTCTCATGGTTTTTACGGCGTTGGCGATTCGCTTGAGAAGATGCTTCATTCGATGCTGATGTGCGGTAATCTCGACGGATGGGGATTCGGCGTGGACATTCCCGACGATTGGATTGAAAGTCTTGAAGCTGGCACGTTATCGCCTGATCAAACGACGCATGCTCCTGTTGGGGCACGGATCATGGAATCCAGGACCGATGCCGAAATCTATTCAAAGTAAAGGATGATTTAACTATGAGATTTTCCGTGTGAAGGCGTGGCGCGTTTTTGATATAATAGTTCCTCTTGAAAGGAAAGGTAAAATGAAACGGCATTTGGGCACTTTCATTGGCGGCATGACCGCCGGTGCGCTCTCCTTCGGCGTGTGGCCGGAGATGTGGAAGAGCTATGGCATCATGGGCGGCTTTTTGACGGCCGTTTTCGTGATCGGCATCACCTGGTTCATGAACCACTGGGTGGGCGTGATCGAGAATCCCGAGGGTTCGCTGTGGGTGGACCAGGGCCTCCCGATTTTCGGTGCGGGCGTTTCCTGGGGGATCGTGCGCTTCTGGCCGGTTGACGGCGGGGTGGACTATTTCTTCGGCGCGCTCGTGAAGATCTGGCCCACGCTCGTGTGCTGTTTGATCGGCGGCGCGCTCGGCGGCATCGCGGCCCATTATGTGAAACAGGTCGCACCGGGGTGGCAAACGAAGGAGGCGGCGAAATGATCGACTTCCTTTCCACCTATTCCGAGGTCATCGGCATGACGCCCGCCTCGGCGATCACGTCCATTTTCGGGGCGTTCCTCGTAACGTTTGCGGTCGTCGTCACCTGGCCGAAGCTCGTGCAGGCGTTCGGCCCGATCGGCGGCATCCTTTCGGCGGCCTTCCTCATCGGCACTTTCTGGCTTTTCAACCATAAGCTCCCGGGCTGGGGCATTAATCCCGACCAGATTGCGGGGCCGGACGGCTATCCCATGCAGTTCGGCTGCATCAACCAGGCCTTCCACGCGAGTTCGCCGTGGGTGGATATGGGCAGCGCCATCTTCTGCGGCTTCTGGGTGCATGGTCTCGTGGGAACGGCGAAGGGGAAGCGCCTCAAGGCGGTTCTCGAAAGTCTCCCGCGCGTTTTCTGGGCCCTCCTCGGCGGCATTGTGGGCGGCGCCCTCACGGGCCTCGTCGGCTTTTCCGGTGCCCAGCTTTTCGGTTGACTTTCGATAGGGACGTTGTTCTCTTGCGTGAAAGAGGCTTCCCTTAGAGGAAAAAATAGATTATACTATCCGGCTCTTGCGAAAAGTCCTCATGGGGACTTCGCGTGGCAATAGAAAGGATAGGACGATGTCGCGGTCGATGGTTGGAAAGAGTTTGTTTACGTTGGCGCTTCTGCTGGGTTTCGGCGGCTTTGCGCGCACCGTGGAGGTGACGAGCTGTACAAACGGCGTTGCGTCGCTCGCCTTTGGCAAGGCGGACGGGAAGGCCTACCGGCTCATGGTGGGGCGTGGTGCGGTCGATGCGGGATCGGATTTTTCGGCGTGGGAGGCGTTCGAAGAAATCGGTACCGTAGCGGCGGAGACAACGTCTCTCACCTATGCGTTCCCCGAAAGTGAACACCGCTTTGCGCGGTTCTTCCTCGTCGCGGCCGAGCAGCCGGTTGTGAAACGGCTCGCGTATATTCAGTCCTCGGGTTCGCAATACATCGATACGGGCGTGAGAGCCCGTACGCCCGTGCGGGCGGTTTTGGATCTGGCGACGGTTGGCGTGAGCGAAGACAAGACGATTCTCGGCGCGCGCAAGAGTACGGGCGACACGCGATTCTTCCTCGCGCATCGGTACGGTATGAGCGACGACGGTTATGCCTATGTCGTTCAGGCGGTGAACGCCTGGGGCGGGTATCTCGGGAAGAAAGTTCGGGACAAAAACCGTTATCAGCACTTCGAATCGTACATTGGCACTCCGGCGCGAACGGTTGCCGTACGCGACGCAGACGGGGCGGTTTCCCAAGCTGCCGTTTCGTCGTCCATCGATACGGGCCTCAATCTCTACCTCTTTGCTGCGAATATGTACGGTTCGCCCGGGCAGTTTGCGACTGTACGCATCTACGGGTGCAAGATCTGGCTGGACGACGTGCTGCAGCGCGACTTCCATCCGGCGGAAGACGCGTCCGGCGCGGCCGGGCTCTATGATGCCGTTTCGCATACGTTCTTCAAGAACAAGGGATCGGGCACCTTCACGAAGGGGCCGGAGATCGCTTTCGAGCCGCGGATCTTCCCGGTGGCGGTCGCGTCAGACGTGGTGACGATCCGCGCGTCGGGTGCGCTCGTGGGGAAATGGGACTTCGGCGCGGGTGCCCTGAACACTTTGCCGCTTCCGGCGGGCGTGCTCGAGAACAGCCCCTGGACGATGAAGTTCCGCTTCAAGGTGCCGAGTTCGGGAAGCGGCAAGCGGACGATCTTCAAGCTCGACGGGGCCGATGGCGCGGAAGACGAGATGTTCGTCGACGGGTCGGGCAAGATCGGCTACGGATCGACCAGTACGACGTTTGCCGTCACGGCCGGCGTGTGGCACACGCTCACAGTTTCGGGGGGGCCTGCGCGGTGGGACGCCTACCTCGACGAGCGGCGCATCGCCTACCGCAACGGGAGCGCGACGACGTTTTTCAACGGGCATGCCAGTATCCTCCTCGGCGCGGCGATCGACTTCTCGCGCGTGGAGATCTGGAAGGAAGGCGGCGCGGGCGAGGCGCGCCTCGAGCAGTTCACGAAAGACGGCCTGACGGGCGAATGGACGTTTCCGGCGCAGAATCCCCTCCGGGCGGCGAAGGGGCGCGACCTTGAGCGCTGCAACCTGACTTATGATGGCACTTCCGCGGAATCGAGTTTGGCCGACGGCACGATGCTCGGCGATACCGGCGTGCGGCTGCCCACCTATCATGGCTACCGCTGCTACCATGGATTGCCGCTCGATGCCAGTTACTCTGTGGTGATGGATGTGCGCGTTCCCTCGGATGCCGATGTCGGTAAACTGCGTGCCGTCTTCCAGCCAAACCCCTACCACAGCACCGACAGCAGTTTCTTCCTGCGAACCAGCGCCGGGCAGTCTGCGCTGGAGGCCTGGGTCGCAAGCGGAACCTGGATTGATGCCGGCTTCAACGTCGAGACCTGGGCGCGTTGCGTACTCACCTACAAGCACGGCGACAAGAAGACGCTTTACATCAACGGCCGGAAAATCGATGCGCGCGCGTTCGACCGCATGAAGGTGACGGGCGACGCGTTCTATTTCGGGCTCGACAACGACACCTGGGGCTCGATCGAAGACTACGCAATCGACATCGGCTACGCCGCCATCTACGACCGCGTGCTGACGGATGCGGAAGTGGCAGAACTCCATGCCCGGCCGACGGCGCACACGGGCTCGACGGATGCGACCGTCCCCACCGTGTCGCCGGCGGGCGTGTGGGAAAAGGAAGGTGGTGTGCTCGTGGCGCGCCAGGGCGAAGCGCTCGCCGCGCTTGGAAACGGGGCGTATTCCTGGACGCGATCGACGGCGCCTGCCGCGGCAACATACGTTGCCGATCTCACGCTCCCGATGGAGCAGACCGCCGGCGGCACGTTCGTGGCGAATGCAAACGGCGTCGCGACCGGCATCTACGGCACCGCCGGCCTTTTGAACGGCAGTCTCGTCACCACGACGGATGCCTCGATCTTCGCGCCTGGAACGGACTGGACCGGTTCGGCGGATTGGGGATACTGGACCTATCAGCCGCTTCAACGCGGCGGGCCGGTGCGCGTGGCCGTGGTGTGGAGCCGGGCGGGGCATGTCACCTACTATGAGAACGGGCGTCTCCGCGCGCAGCTCGAACCGACGGCGGCGAGAAGCCTCGCCACGCCCACGCGAACGATGACGTTCTTCGCGGGCCTTGGCGCGGACGTGACGCGCCTCGTCGCTTACGATGTGGCGCTCACGCCGTTTGAAATCGCGTCGCTGGGCGTCATGGACTTAACGCCCGTCGAGAACGCTGCGCCGGTTGCGGCGATTGCGCCTCCTGCGCTGGACGTGTACTCGGCGCTCGACCAGGTGCCGTTTACGGTTTCGTTCACGGATGAGGACGGCGACTGGGCGATGATTGAGATCGACTATGGCGATGGAACGGTGGAACGTTCGCCCGCATTCGTGATGCCGGGTCGGGACGTCGCCTTCAGCCATCTCTATTCCCAGGTCGGCACCTATACGCCGCGCGCCAGGGCCGTGTCGCAGAGCGGCCAGACGGGCGCTTGGACGAGCGGGACGCCGATTACGGTCGCGTTGTCCGTTGGCTTGAATGTCGACAACCTGCTCCTCACCCGGCCGTGGCAGCAGAACGTCTACACGAACCGCTTCACGATCATGGTGGAAATGAATCGTGAAATCGAGGGTTTGCAGCTGCAATATGGCGAGAGCTACGCGCAGACGGTGGCGATGACGGGCGTCTGTGCGCCCGCCGGCAACACCTGGATCTACAAGGGCCGGGTGACGTTCAACGGCCACTCCGGCGAAGCGATCCCCTACCGTGTCGTCCAGGCGGGCATGCCGTTCAACGGAACGCGCGCGCCGGAGATGGAAGGCGTGGTGAAGCTCTGGCCGATGGACGATGACGAATCCTTCTCCTGTTCCGTGTGGGGCGACAACCAGCAAGGCGCCCGTGCGGGCGACTGGGATGTGGCGCCCTATCTTTACGTGACGCGTCTCTTCGAACACATGATGGCGCGCGATGTCGATTTCGGCATTTGCACGGGCGACATGGCCTCGAGCGCGAATTACGCCACGCAGATCAAACCGCTCGTCCTCGACCGGACGGATGTGATCTTCGGCTCGACGAAACCCTATTACGTCGCGTGGGGCAACCACGATACGGCCTATGCGAACAATAAACCGTACTTCGAAACGCCGGCAATCGACGATCCGAGTTATCGCACGTCGGAAAAAGGCAACAGTTACCTCTATCGCGGGAACGTGCTCTTCATCTTGCTCGATGATTCTGTTTGCACGACCTCCGCCACGAAGACGTGGCTCGCCAATCTCCTCGCAACGCCCCGTGCGCGCGCGGCGAAGTTCCGCATTGTGCTGCATCATCAGCCGATCTATACGGAGGTCTCTGGTACGATGTTGCGTACCCTCGAAGAGACGTTCATCAACGGCGGCGTGGATCTCGTCCTCGGCGGCCACATGCACGGCTACGAGCGGTTCTTCTTCAGCGGCGTCACCTACGTGGTGAACGGATGCGCGGGCTACCTCGACCACCCGCTCAGCGTCGTCCACAACTGGGGCGATGCGTCGGTGGTGGGCGGACATCGGGACGTGCCGTTCCTCTGGGCGCGCCAGTCGGTTGCGGATCACAACGTCCTCGGCGCGGCCGAGCCCGTGCGCATGGGCATGCTCATGGGGTACGGCGAACTCACATTCAAAGGAAACG